>SKLD01000160.1 GCA_007123395.1 Opitutales bacterium | reverse complement strand
GGAGACCGTGTGCGGGGCAGGCATCCATGTTTGAGCACCTCTTCGAGCACGCCCCCACCCTTCGCCTCCTGCGCAGCCAGTCGGCGGGGTTTGTCCTCGGCTTTTTCCAGAGCAGCTTCAAGGAAAGCGGCCAGGCCCAGATCGCGGAGGAGGATCTGGAGGCCATGCTCGACGCGGCCTTGCGGGAGCGCCGCGCGGCCGATGCGGATTCCCTCGCGCGAACGGCACGGGATTACCTGACGCTCTGGTGCGACGACGCCTACCGCTACCTCCAGAAGCGCTTTTCGGAGGAGCGCGGCAGCTACGTTTACCAGCTCACCCGCCACAGCGAGAAGGCCCTTTCCTGGATCGAGGACCTGCGGCGCGGGGAGCGGCGGGGTTACACCACCTCGGAGTCGCGCTTCACGCGGATCGTGAGCGAATTGCGGCGCATCGAGCGCGAGACCAACGACGATCCCGAGACCCGCCGTCGCGAGCTTCTGCGCCAGCGCGATGTCATCGACGCCGAACTCGGTCGCCTCCGCGAAACGGGACGCGTGGACACGCTCGACCCCGCCGCCGTGAAAGATGCCCTCAACGACCTCGAGTCGATGATCGGGGAGTTCCTTGCCGATTTCCGGGCCATCGAAGAGCATTTCCGCGAGCAGGCGCGCGAGATCCAGCGCCTTCACCTCGAACAACAGCTCTCGAAGGGAGACCTCGTGGCGCATGCACTGGACGCGGACGAGGCGCTGCGCGGGCGCGACCAAGGCCGGAGCTATTTTGGCTTCCGGCAATCAATCGTCCCGGTCGAGAACCGCGAAGAATTGCAAGCACTCGCCAATCGGGCCTCGGAGTTGGCTCGCAGTCACGGCATTGATCCAAAGCTCTTCGAAAACCTCCTGCGCCGCCTCTTCACCGAGGTGACCACCGTGCAGAGCGTCTATCGGCGGATTTCCGGGCAGCTTCGCCGTGTCGTGGAGGAGCAATCGACCCAGCAGACCCGCTACATCCTTGAGCTTCTTGGCGACATCCGGCGCCTTGCCCATGCCCATGCGGAGACGCCGCCGGAAGAGCCGCTCTTCCACTGGGAGGAGCCCCTGCGGTTCAACAACCTCATGGAAGCCGGCTTCTGGGAACCGCCCGAGCCGGGTGTCTTCGGCAAGCCCGAGGTCGCGACGGACGCCGACCGCCAGTCGCTGGAAGATGCCCTCGCCCGCATCGGCAAACCGCTCGACCTGCCGCGCTACCGTCGCCGCGTGGCGGAAGCCCTCGGCGAGCAGTCGCCCGTCAGCCTGCGCGAGTTGGTCCGCCAATACCCCATCGAAGAGGGCGCGATCGACCTCGTGGGCTACATCGTTGTCGCGAGCGAGGGAAAGCACCACCTCTTCCTTCCGAGCCCCGTGCGCATCGACCTCAACCGCCCCCTCCACCCGCGGTGGGGGGAACTCGAAGACATCCATTTTCTCCGATGACCCAATCCCGATTCACCCTCCGCCATGTCCTCGTGCGGCTCGTTTCCGGGCCGGTCTATCAAGAGGAGACGGACCTCTGGCACCGCCTCCTCCTCGAGCGCGACGAAGCCGCCCGCCACTACCACCGCATGGGACTGGACCTCGTGGTCGATGAGGACGCGGGCTACGCCTTTCTGCGCCAGGGCGGCGGAGACGAGACCGAGGACGACGCCGGGGACGAAACACCGCCCGCCTCCGCCGGGCCCACGGCGAGCGGAGAAGCGCCCTTACCCCGCCTCCTCCGGCGCACGCCGCTGGGCTTTCTGCAAACCGTCCTTCTCGTCGAATTGCGGGAGCGGCTCTTGCGTCACGACCAATCCGCCGACGGCTCCGAACACCTCTATCTGGAAGCGGCGGCCATCTCCGCCTTCCTCGCGCCCTACTGCGGCGAGGGCGGCAACGAGCAAAAGGTGGACCGCCAAGTGCAGGCGGCCATTCGGCGCCTCACCGACCTCGGGATCCTGCGCGCCGTGGCCAACCGGGGCGCGACCATCTACCGCGTCGAGCCCATCCTACGGGCCAAGCTGCCCGTCGATCGGATCGAAGAAATCCGCAAGCGCCTCCTCGCGCACGCGGGCGCTTCCGGGGAGGCCGATGACGCCGCCGCGCAAACGGAAGGAGACCCCTCCGATGATTGACGAACAGCAGATCAGCCTCGAATTCGCGCCCGACCGCTCCACCGCCGGCTTTCGCCTGCACACCTGCTCGGTCTACAACTGGGGCACCTTCCACGGGCGTATCCACCATTTCACGCCGGCGGGGAGGACGAGCCTCCTCACGGGATCGAACGGTTCCGGCAAGTCGACCCTCGCCGATGCCCTCCTCACCCTGCTCATCGACAGCCGCAAGCGGAACTACAACCAAGCCTCCGGAGGCGACCCCGAGAAAAGACGACGCAAGGAGCGGACGGAGCGCGACTACATCCTCGGCACGTATTCGGAAAAGCACGACGAAGACCTCGGTTACCGGCGTCCCCAACAACTGCGCAAGGCCGGGCAGGCGGTCACGGTCCTGCTCGCCGTCTTCCACAACGAGACCTTCCAATCACATGTCTCCCTCGGCCAGGTGCTCTGGGTAAACACCGCCGGCAAAGTCGAGCGCGCCTTTATCGTCGCCCGCAAGCGGCTCACGATCGAGGCGGACTTCGGCGACCTCGGCAGCCCCGGCGAGGTGCGCCAGCGCCTGCGGGACCGTGCCCTCGAACCCCTCGATAACTTCGCCGCGTATTCGCAGCGGTTCCACGAGGCGCTCTGCCTCTCGCCGGACCGCGCGCCCATGGACATCTTCAACCAGGCCATCTGCATCAAGGACATCAGCGACCTGACCAGCTTCATCCGGCGCTACATGCTCGACGATGGCGGGGCCGCGCGCAAACTGGAGGACCTGCGGGCGAATTTTGAAGAGCTGCGCCTCACCCACGAGCGCATCCAGCGGGAAAAGGTCCGGCTCGACAAGCTCGAGGTCATTCGCGTGCAGCACGAGCGGGTGCGCGCCCAGGATACGGAGGTCGCGAAGTGGCAGGCCTGCCTCGACGCGCTCCCGCTTTACTTCGCGGAAAAGGAAGGGCAGTTGCGCGAGGCCGAGGCCGAGCGCCTTCAAACCGCCCTCGTACGGGCGCGGGCCGAAAAAGCATCGGCGGATCTTCAGGAAGGTCAAGCTGGTGAACGTATCCAGCAGCTCGAACGCGAGCGCGATGCCAGCAAAGAAGGTCGGCGCCTCCGTGAGATCGAGAAGGAGATTGCCCGGCTGAGTAAGCGTATCGAAGAAATCAAGCCGCGCAGCGAACGGTTCAGCAAATCCCTCGAGGACTGGCGCAAGGGCCCGGCCCCCGCTTCGGAAGCGGAGTTCACGGAGATCGTAAGCGAGGCAGCCAAAGCCCTGCCGGAGCTGGAGGAAAAGATTGCAGCCACCGAGGAAAGCATGCGCAAACTCGACGCCGACCTGCGCGCCAACCTCGATGAACAGGAATGCCTCAGTGCCGAGATCCGCAGCCTCCTCGAGCGCCAGAGCAACATCGGCGACGACGCCATTCAGCGCCGGAAGCGTCTCGCCACCGTCCTGAAAGTCCCGGTGAAGGAGTTGCCCTTCGTGGGCGAGTTGTTGCAGGTGCGGGAGGCGGAAGCGCGCTGGACCGGGGCCATCGAGCGGCTCCTGCACAACTTCGGCCTCAGCGTGCTCGTTCCTGCGAAGCACCGCCGCGCGGCCGACGCTTTCGTCCACGGCAACCACCAGCACGGGCTCCTCGTTTACCACATCGTTGAGCCGGGGACGGGCGACCCGGAACCGGTTCCCGCGCCGGGGTCGGTCATGGAAAAGCTGGAGATCCACCCGGAGGCGGGGTATTTCCGTTCGTGGCTGCTCAAGGAGTTGAGCCGGCGGGCCGACCACTTCTGCTGCGAGGAGCCCGACGAAGCCTTCCACGCCGCGCGCACCGCCATCACCTTGAATGGGTTGATCCGGCAGCGCGGTTCGGAGCGCCGGAAGGATGACCGCAGCGACCTCAACGACGCGTCCCATTTCGTCCTCGGGTGGGACAACACCTCGAAGATCCGCGCGCTCGAAACCAAGCAGAAGGACCTCCGGCGCGCCGAGAGCGAGTGGAAGGGGCAGCTAAACCATTTGCGCGACCAGCGCGCGGCGCTCACGCGCAGCCTCAAGGGGGCAGCCTCGCTCCCCGACATCGCCAGCCGGTGGGAGGAAATCGACTACGCCACCCCCTCGGCCGACGTCATGCGGCTGCGGGCCGAGTCCGAGGCCTTGCGAAAAGCGTCCAACCGTCTGGAGGAAATCCGGCGGCAGCTCGACGGGGCGAGAAAGGAGCAGAAAGCCGCCAAGGAGCGCGCGGACGCAGCACAGAGCCAGATCGCCCTCCGCGGCCAAGAGGCTTCTGAAAACACAAAGGCCCTCGAACTCTGCCAATCCATTCTCCACGCCGCCGAAGCCGACGCGGAGAAAGGCGAGAAGCTGCGCAGCGCCTTTTCGGCGGTGCGCGACCTTATCGGGTTGCCTGTCTCTTCGCTCGCTTCCTTGAAGGAAGCGCGGTCCCAGACCATGGAAGAAGCACGGGAAAAGCGAAGCAACGCCTTCCGCGCTCGCGACGGTGCTATTCAACAAGTGAAGCTCGGGATGCAGCGCTTTCTCGACCAAGTGAAGCAGGACGAACCCCGCCTCCACGATGAGCTGTATTCGGAAGACCTCGGAGTGAGTGGATACAACGAGAGCCTCTACGCGCCCTTCGAGAAAGTGCGGCGGCGCATCGTCGAGGAAGACCTGCCGAAGAACGAAAGCCGCTTCAAACGCCTCCTCCAAAACAACCTCATCGAAGACGTCTCCGGCTTCGACGGGCTCCTCACGGATCACGCCGAGAGCATCAAGCGGCGCATCCGCGAACTGAACGAACACCTCCGCGAAGTCGACTTCGACCGCATGCGCGGGACTTACATCCAACTGATCCCTACCGCCACGGCGGACGAACACCAGCGCTGGTTCCGCAGCCTCCGGCGCTACGCCCTTGAGGAGAGCACCCGCGTGGAGACGACGGACGAACAGCGCCAGGAATCCTTTCAACGGATGCGCCATTTCCTCGACGAGCTGGCCGCCGATGAACGGCGCACCCAGAAAGTCATCGACGTGCGCAACTGGTTTGAGTTCCGGGCAGATGAATACCGCCGCGAGGACAACGCCTACAAGCAGAGCCATTCCGGGGCCTCAGGGAAGTCCGGTGGCGAGAAAAACCGCCTCGCCTCCACGATCCTCGCCACGGCCATCGCCTTCCAATACGGGATCTCCCTCGGCAACGAGCGGCAGTCGGAGACGTTCCGCCTCGTCGTGGTCGACGAAATGTTCAGCAAGACCGACGACGAGTTCTCCACCTACCTGCTGGAACTCTTCAAGCAGTTCCACTTGCAGTTGATCATCATCCAGCCCCTCGACTCCAAGATCCACCTCGTGCAGAAATACGTGGAGCGCTACCATGTGGTGACGCGCAAGGAGGAGTTTTCCGAGATCCACAACCTCACCGTCGGGGAATACAAGCGGATGCGGAAGCCGGCGGAGGTCCCATGATCACGTCGGACCTCCTGCGCACCAAGGCGGCCAACCGCTACAGGGATGTCCTGCGAGCGCTGATCGGTGGCTGGGATCCTTTCCCGCTTCGGATTCGTGTGGCGATGCCGCCTCATTCCGAGCCGGTGGGCGTACTCCGCGAAGTGTATGAAACGATCCGTTCGCAGAGTGTCGAGCGCCTCCGCTTTGGCTACACGGTCGACTGGGAGGTTGTGGAAACCCGACGGCACGCGCGGCAAGAGGTTCCGACGGGGCTGTGGTTCCGCAGCGGGGATGACCTTTTCCGCTACGTCGACAAGGCGGAGGAGGCGGAGCGCATTCTCGGGAACGCGGCGCAGGTCTGCGACCGCTTTCCGGAGGCGCGCTCGTGGTGCGTATCCAACCTGTCCCTTCTCGAAAAACACCCGGTGACTATTGCCCGCGCGTTGCTTGTCGCAGAATACCTGCGGGTCCATCCGTTCCCAGGCGTTTTCGCCCGGCAGTTGCCACTGCCGATCCCGACCAAGTTCATTGAAAGCGAAGGGCCGCTCCTGCAATCGCTCCTGAGCGCAATCGCGCCGCACTCGCTGCGGCCGGAGGGCACCGGATTTGCCGAACGTGCCGGAATGTTGGTCAAGGAGAGCCTCATCGAGTTTCTCTCGCTCGACGAAGCCGTGCAGACTCTGCCGTTTCGCCATGGCATGGTGACACCTGCCGAAATGGCGGCGAAAGGAGCGTTCTTCGATCCATTCGAAAACGTCCTTGTCGTTGAAAACCACATCACTTTCCTCACTCTCCCCCGAATTCCGCGCACCTTGGCACTGATGGGGCATGGTTTTGCCGTGGGCCGACTTGCGGCGATCCCTTGGCTGAGAAAGAAAGCCAATATCCTGTATTGGGGAGATCTCGACGCCGCCGGATTTGCCATCCTTGCGCGTTTTCGGGAAGCGGTCGCCGGGACCCGATCCGTCCTCATGGACCGGGCTACGTTCGACGCCTATGCCGTTCCAACGGAAAGAGGGGCGGTCAAGAATCGATTCAGCCTCTCTCCATCCGAGTTGGCGCAACTGCTCCACCCCGAACGGGAGATGCTCGAACACATTTTGAAGACCAACCACTGGGTAGAGCAGGAGCGTATCGACTGCGCCTACGCCAACGGGAGGCTCCGGGCTATAGTGGGGCTAAGCGACGATTGATCGCCGCGGGCGCAAGGACGACGCGCAAACCGTCGCTGCACGCAGCCATGGCGAGACTCTCCCGCGATGAAACGTCAAACCCTGTCCAAACGCTGACGCATTCGGCCTACCTCGGCGCGTTCCCCGTCAAAGGCTCAGGGATTTGGCGAGGGAACATCGACCTCGATACAGCGGACACTCCCGTCGCGGCGGAAGATAGAAAGGCTCAGCGCTTCGCCGAGGGAGTTGCCTTGGATATTCACGGGATCCGCTTCTCCGTTCTTGTGCACGCGGATGGTTGCCGCCGATCCGGCGGGGCCGCGCCGGTAGATTACCGGCGTCTGGCAGAGGGTGAAGGCAAGGCTGCCAACGGGAAGCGGCAAGACGGCGGAGATTCCGTCGGTCGAAATGTAGTAAAACTCGCCTGCATCGGAGAGATATTCCTCCTCCAGCAAGCGGTGAACGGGATCAAAGGCGACGGTTCCATCTTCCACGAAAACACCGAGTTCGCCGCGGCGGGTGAGGATTTCTTCCTTTACTTGGCCGGTCATGCCGGGCTGTTGCGCGCCGGCGTGGGCCGGTGTGTGCGAATACGGATCGGTGGGGAAGGCACCGTAGTCCGCCGCCGACTTGCGGAAGCCGAGTCCGTCGCGGATGGCTTCGTAGTGCCGGTCGAGGCGGGCGCACATGTCGGCGGGGGCGTTGCGCTTGCGCGCTTCGACGAGCACCTCCTGCACGGCGAGGAGCAGCTTTGACACCATGTGCCAATAAATGCTTCCCAAGCCTTCGTAGGCGAACATTGACCCGCTCCGCCCCGTGAATGAGTGGTGGTTGAAGACTCCCTCGTAAAGATCGCGAATACCCCGCCGGTCTTCCGGACGGACCTCGCCGTAGCGGCCCTCTTGCGCGATGGCGTCGAGGCGTTCGAGGAGGTCTGCCTCGTTCGTGAAATCAGGGTGGAACCGCCACACAGTATCGCTCTCGGGATAGACGATGCGGTGGTCGCCGCGCTCCATCATCTCCGTGAGGAGCGGAATGGCGCGCAGGGCCTCGGCTTCGAGGCGGTTCTTCTCAAGAAACGGGATGATGTCGCGGTCCGGGTACAGTATGTAACTGCGGCGGCGCGGGCAGTAGAGCGGGCTCTTGCGGAGGCTCTCGAGAAGATCGGCGCTTTCCCCGGCGCAGAGCAGGCCTGCGCTGAGAACGGCGACCTGCCCTTCGAGCATGGGATCGAGGTATCGGATATCCACCCCGTTACTCTCGATAAGCATGAGGTTGTAGGCGTGGAAGAGTCCGTCGTCGCGCTTATTGCGGCGGATCGTTTCGTCCGTCCATTTCTGGAAGGTTTCGAGCAGAGCAATGACTTCGGAAGCCGCAATCTCCGCCGCGTCCGGGGTGAAATTACGCCCGTAGACGGACTCGCGGTGCCGTGTGCCCGCCGCGCCGAGGGCACGGAGAATCTCCATGCGGCGCTTAGCGTCGGCGCAATCTTCGGCGGGGTTCCCGTCGGCAAGCGCCGCGTTGACGGCGCGCATCCAGTCGGCGACGGGCGCCGAGATGTCGTATACGGCATCCGGGTGCGCGCGCAGAAGATCGAGAAGAAACGCATGGTGCCGCCGCAGGTAATACAGGGTTACCATGGAGAGCCCGTAGCCCACGAGGGCGTTGTTGGCATCGTTCCACTCGGGGCGTTGCGTGTTCATCCAGATGCCCCCGCCGGGGAGGAAATTGCTCCACTTGGCGAGAAGCGGGACGAGGAGCTTTTCCATGAAGTTCACGAGCACGGGCATGCCGTCCGCATCGAGGACGAGCTTCTTGTCCGACCCGCCGTCCACCGCTTCCTTGCGCAAGCGAGCGGCAAGAGCGGTGTCGCACTCAAGTGTGTTGCGGCAGTCTTCGACGATCTCCTCGAAAGACTTCAGGCGGTAGGGTACGTTCGCGTAGGTGAAGCGTTTTTGATTCAGGAGGCGCGCGAGGGAGTCCCCGTAGTGGTCGGAGTACGCCTCGAGCAGCTTGAGCAGGTAAATGATCTGGTGATCGCCCCAGTAGCCGAAGGCGGCCCACGGGTTTTCCGGTTCAGGTTCCTCCCAGTCGATGCCGTCGCGGGTGATCCGGTACGGGTTGTAGCCATCGACGGTGGAGGCATTGACGAACTTGGAAATCATGCCCTCGAGATATTCCGGAAAACTCATCGCGAGGGCCTCCCAGTTTTGGAAGATGTCGCGCCAGTTCCCTTGGAAGGTGAGGATGTCGTTGCCGTTCTCGTCGCGCGTTTCAATGCGGAAGCGGTTCCACGGGCGGCTGGGGTCGCCGTGGCGGCGGCTGAAGGAGAGCGGCAGGTATTCGTAGTAGAGCCGCTCCAAATGCGGACAGCCCTGCGCCTTCACGCCCGCGAGCAAACTCCCCCGGTTGATCCGCTCGGGCAGCTCGCCCAGCCAAGCGTCGTGCTTCGCGGCGAGCGCGCGGTTGGAGGTCTTGAGAAAAGCACGGAAGTCGTCGCGCGCATAGGCGTAGCCGCCGGGAAACGTCCCCCCGCGCATGACATTGAAAAGCACGTTGGAGAGATGGTGCGCGGTGGCCACGGGATCCGCCGTCGCCTGGAGCGCGTCCGCCGCGGCAAGACGGCGGCGCAACGAGTTCTCGCCGAGCAAGATATCCTCTTCGACGTCCCGCACGGGCAGTCCGTTTTCAAGGAGGTGCCGGACGCGCGAAACCGCGCCTTGGTTGAGGCCGGTGTCGGCGACGAGCTTCCACCGGACGTCCTCCCCCGCCGGGACTTCGATATCCGCCCATTCAAACCAGTGGGCGCGCACGCCGCGCGTCATCGTCGTCGCCACCGGTTCTTTACCTGCGCGGAAAAGACCGGGAGCCGCCGGATCGACGCTGCGCCGCCCGCCCGGAAGGCCGCAGGACCACGCCACCGTCGCCCGCAGCACTTCGAAGGGCACGGGATGATCCGTCAACCCCGAAGACATGCTGAAGACCCCAAGCCCGGCGGGCTCAAGGATCTCGTTCTGCTTATAGGCATCGGTCAGACAGCTCATCCCGTTCTGCATCTGCCCCGTGATCCCGCTCGCGATGAGATTGCGTATGCCGTGCAGAACCTCAAGACGGCGGCCCTTCGCGCGCGTGTTGCGCACGCGGCATTCGCGCACGAGCCCGAATCGCCCGCTGATCATGAGCTTTGAAGTAAAGACCAGCCCTTCGTCTGCCAGCGTCTCCTCGAAGACCATGCGCGTGCCCGCGAGGTTCTTCATGAGACGCCGCCGGACGCCTTCGGCGGCCTCTTCGTCCCGCTTGAACGGTTCCCAAACGCGCCATCCGCCGTCCTTGCGCCAGCGCAGAAGCGCCAGCGGACCCGTGTGGGTGCCGTTGTCGTGGATGCGGTCGACCGTCTCGTAGGGAAGAATCGCGCTGTCGGGATCCTTGCGGCCCGCCGTAAGCGAACCGGTGGAGGAGACGAACACCCACAGGTCGGCGTCACTCGTAAGCGAGCAAAAAAACGGCGGGATGCGGTCGTAGTCTTCAATCACGACATAGTTGTCGTCATCCATATTTATAATCATGTCGGCCTGAGGAGCGGCGGACGCCGGAATACTGTTTCCCGCGGCGGCGGGTGAATTCATTAGGGAGCTTTTCATCGTGGTGAGTCCGTTGAGCGTTGAGAATGCGGAAAAGGATCAAGGCTCTGCGACCTTGAAGGGAAAGTTGGCGACCGTGGCGGAGTTTCCGGTATTCCTTACGGTTATGAAAAGTCGGTAGGCTCCGGGGGCCTCAGGCGCTCGCACCGTGGCGGAGTTGCCTTCGGCGGCGAGAATGGCTTCAGGATGCCGCGGAGGCGGTTCTTCGCGGTCGCCGCCCACGGCCACATCCGTCTGCTCGGAAATGACTTCCCACGCAAATTCGAGAGGGAGCCCCTGAGGATCGACGACTTCCGCCGAGACCTCCCACCGTGTGCCGGGAGCGACAACGCGGCCGTTCCCGGCAAAATCGACGGAGACAAGCTCGGGGCACCGGACCTCCGGATAGCGCCCGCTCCATGCATAGGTCATGACGTCCACGGCGGCGAGCTTCTCACCAGAGGGTAGAAACATTCCGTACCACGTGTGGGTCACCTCCTGCTTGTGCCCCCAGAGAAAGGCGAAGGTGCCGACACAGCGGTCCCCGGCGTCGCGCATCACTGTCTGGTACGTGTTGAGGTAGTAATACGCTTTTTCCTCCGAAGTCGGCTCGATGGGTGCGCCCCATGGTGTTTCCGGTACCTCCCAGTGCCCGCGCGGTCCGAACTCGGCGAGGACGAAGGGGCGGTCCCACCCGGCCTCGTTGAGGATCTCACCCGTGATGATGGCCGCGGCGTAGGCGTTGACGCCGAGGATATCGACTTCCGGCGCGTGTCGGAGGATGCTCTCCACTTTCTCCGGAGTCACTCCCGCGACCGTGCTCATGACGGGGCGGTTCGGATCCGCCTCCTTTACGATGCGGGCGAGTATGTTGACCTCGCGCCACACCGGCGCGTCGTCGGCGTCGCCGCGGAAGGCTTCCATCTCGTTGCCGAGTCCCCACACGACGATGGCGGGGTGGTCGCGGTATTTTTCCACCGCCTCCCGCACGACGCGGCGTTGGCGTTCGAGGTCCTCCGGGTCGGTGTAGTCAAAGCCATGCCGCTCGTGCTGTACCCAGATCCCGGCGAGCACGGCAAGCCCCTTGGCGTGCATGTAGTCGAGAAACGGCTTCCCGTCGATGGTGCGCTCCAAATCGTCGATCCCCCACGTGCGAATGGTGTTCCCGCCCGAGGCGAGGAGTTGGTCCAGATGGCTGCGCCCGCCCGCGCCTTGCATGACAAATGGTTCGCCGTTGCGCAAAAGGGTGAAGCTCCCGTCCGCCGCCTGCTCGATGCGCACGGAAACGCTCTCCGCTTCCCGCTCCGGCGAGCACGCGGAGGCCATAGCGAGGACCGACGCCATAGAAGCAAAAGCCGCCGCGAAACCGGCCCGCGCCGCCCGTCCGCCCTCTCTTCGACACATTCTGTCAGTGTGCGGGTGCATAGGAACTCAGTCTCCCGTGTAATTCGGATTGAAGAAGTGAATCCACGCACCGCGCATGGGCACCGCGTCGGCCCGCTCGTAGACGCGCACGTACTCCACCTCCATGCGCTGCGGAAAGATTTCGTTGTCGATCCCCCGCTGCCCGCCCCAGTTGCCGCCGATGGCAATGTTGAGGATCAGGTGGAACCGCCGGTCGAAAGGCCACTCCGCCGACCCCCATCCGGCCTCGCGCTCAAAAACGAAGTACTCCGTGTCGTCAACAAACCACCGGATGCGGTCCTCGTCCCACTCAATGGCGTATGTCCGGAACGTTTCATGCAGGTCCGGCACCATAATGGAACCGCCCCGCTCCGTGCCCTGCATGTGGTTAAAGGCACCTGTATGCACGGTGCCGTGTACGCGCCCGTGATCGAAGCCGACATGCTCCATGATGTCGATCTCGCCGCTGTCCGGCCAACCGCCGTAGTCCCAGTCGGTCGGCAACATCCAGATCGCCGGCCATGTACCGCGGCCCCACGGCATCCGCGCGCGCACTTCCACCCTGCCGTAGAGCCAGTCGCCGCGGTTGCGCGTGACCATGCGCGCGGAGGTATACTGCGCACTCTGCCACGGCTCGCGGCGCGCTTCGATGATCAGGATTCCGTCCTCGATGCGGGCGTTCTCCGGGCGG
>SKLD01000161.1 GCA_007123395.1 Opitutales bacterium | reverse complement strand
CGCTGCCTGCGCCACCGGGGCGACGGTTGTCGCCGGAGCCGGGGCGGGTCGTGCCGCGGGTTCAGGAGTGGCGCGGGGCGCCGGTGCCGGAGCCTCCGCGCGGGCAACCGCCGTGCGCTGCGCTTCCGCGCCGTGGAACGGATAGTTCTGCGAAGTCGGGTTTGCCTGGACCAGCCCCGCGAGGGTGATGGTGGCGGCGATGCCGACGAGCAGCGAGGTGAAGGACCGTCTTTGTGTTTTCATGAACAGTTGTGGCTTCGGAGATTAATCTTGAAGTGGATGAGTGTGTTGCACGCGGAAGCGCTTGGTTCAAGCAACAAAGCAATTTTCGTTAGAATTTCACCGCCCTTTACCGCGTTCGCTTTGAATGTCGTGTAGTTTGGTCGTGACGGTTCGCCAGCAGGAAAACCGTAACTTTGGTCGATAAGGGATACGGGAATCGCAGCCTTACGCAATCTTTTCTTTCGCCCATTTGCAGGCGGGAGCGGGCGACTTCGGTTGTCGGGCCCGGTTGCTCTTTGCCATGTGCCCGTTCTCTGTGGTGTATGCTGCCTTCGGCGTGCATGCCGGCGGACACTGAAGCGTGCGATTTGAGTCAGATTAGAGGCTTTCCAAAGGCGGTCGATCCCTGCAGTTCTAGAATCATGAACCGAACCCACCTGCCCAAAGTCAAAGACGGCTTTTGCGCCGCCGTCGGCAACACGCCTCTCATCCGCCTGCGTCGCCTCTCCGAGGCGACCGGCTGTGAAATTCTCGGCAAGGCCGAGTTTCTCAACCCCGGCGGTTCCGTGAAGGACCGCGCCGCCCTTGGCATCATCGAGGACGCCGAGGCAAAGGGCCTGCTCCGCCCCGGTGGTGTGGTCGTCGAGGGCACCGCCGGAAACACCGGCATCGGTCTCACGCAAGTCGCCAAAGCAAAAGGATACCGTTGTGTCATCGTCATTCCGGATGATCAGTCGCGCGAGAAGATCGACCTGCTGCGCGCCCTCGGCGCGGAGGTGCGCACCGTCCCGCCCGCGCCCTACAAGGAGCCGGGCAATTACAACAAAGTGGCGGCGCGCCTCGCCGAAGAAACGCCCGGCGCCTTCTGGGCCAATCAGTTCGACAACACCGCCAACGCGGATTTCCACTTCCGCACAACGGGTCCGGAGATCTGGGAACAGACCGGCGGGGAGGTGACTGCCTTCGCCGCCGCCGTCGGCACGGGCGGCACGCTCAACGGCACGGCACGTTATCTGAAAGGAAAGAACCCGGATGTATTCACCGTCTGCGCCGATCCCATGGGCGCGGCCATGTGGTCGTGGTTTACCCACGGGCACCTCGATATCGACGACGGCGACTCCATCGCCGAGGGCATTGGGCAGGGCCGGGTGACCCGCAACGTGGAGGGCACGCCGATCGACAAAGCCTACCGCGTCCCCGACCGCATCCTCATCGAAACAGTCTACCACCTCCTCAATGCAGAAGGGCTCTTCCTTGGTACCTCCTGCGGCATCAATGTCGCGGGTGCCGTGCGCAGCGCCCTCGAAAAGGGGAAGGGTCAGGTCGTCGTCACCATCCTCTGCGACGGCGCCCAGCGCTACCAGTCCCGCCTCTTCAACGACGAATGGCTGCGCGGAAAAGACCTCATCCCCGAAAACTGGTCCACCGCACGCCTCGTCGATGAAATCGCCAAACTGTAGGCATGGGAGAGCGGACATTCCTGTCCGCGTTCGCGGGGCGGACGGAGAGCGGACATTCCTGTCCGCGTCAAACCGGGCTGGACCGGAGAGCGGACATTCCTGTCCGCGGCAAAACGAAACGGACCGGAGCGCGGACATTCTTGTCCGCGTGGGTGGCAGAGGGAAAAGCCGCCTGCCTCTCCAAGGCAATCCGTTCCTGAGAACGAGCCGACAATCCCGGCGTAAATCAGATTCGGGCTTTCCATCCCGCTGCTTGGCATGCAAAGCTACTTGGCATGCCGCGAGCCGTCCGAGTCCTTTTCCTGAGTATCGTCCCGTCCCCCTACCAGCGTGATCTCTTTGCCCGGCTCGCCGCGCGGGACGATGTGGAGGTGCGCGTCGTCTACTGCGAAACCGGCAGCCCCGATTCGCCGTGGCCGGAAAAGGATCTCGCCTCCTACGAATCGGTCATGCCCGGCTTCTACCTCTCATGGGGCGGGTCGCGTTTCCTCGTCAACGCAAGCGTGCCCCCGGTGCGCGACGCCGATGTCGTCGTGTGCAACGGCTACATGACGCTCGCCGCCCAGCGCCTTATGCGGCGCTGCCGCGGACAAGTGCCCGTGCTCTTTTGGGGCGAAAAGATGGTCGCCGCCTCACCCGGTCTCAAGGGCAAGGTGCAACGGTGGATCGCCCGCCCCCTTCAGCACGTCGACGGATTCGTCGCCATCGGACGCGGGGCCAAAGAGGATTACGAGCGACGCTATCCCGGCAAGCCGGTGCACTCTATTCCCTACTTCTGCGAGATGGAGCCGTTCCGCGAAGACCGTCCGCACCGGCCCCGCACGCCGCCCGTCATCCTCTTCTGCGGCCAAATGATAGAGCGCAAGGGCCTCGACATCCTGCTCAACGCCTTTGCCAAGGTGCGGGAGGCTGACATCAAAGCGCGCCTGCTCCTCGTCGGCCGCGAAGAAGACCTCCCCGTCATGCTGCGCGAAATCCCGGAGCGCTTCCACCCCGACATCGAAAACGCGGGGTTCCAAGCCCCCGAAGCCCTGCCCGCGTTCTTCCGACGGGCCGACCTCTTTGTCCTCCCGAGCCGCTACGACGGCTGGGGCGTCGTCGTCAACCAAGCCGTAGGCGCAGGCCTGCCCGTCATCGTCTCCGACGCTGTCGGCGCCGGGCCGGACCTCGTCCGCGAGGATAGCAACGGATACGTCTTCCCCTCTGGCGACGCCGATGCCCTCGCCGACAGCATCATCCGTCTGCTGCGCGATCCCCGCCGCCTCGCCGCCGCCTCCGACGCCTCATGGAAACTCGCCCCCGACTTCTTCCCCGAGCGCGGTGCCGAAATGTGGGCCGAGGTTCTCCACACCGTCCGGCGCGCCTGAGGCCACCGCCGGAGTTTCCCAGCTTCAGCCACTGCCCGTAGGATGCGGGATGTTCTCCGCTCAACCCACCGCTGACAGCAGTTCGCAAAATTCGAAAAAGAACCTAAATCGTTAGGGAAAAATATGATACGCAAAAATGATAGACCCCCGAAAGGCGGCTCCATGCGGCAATTCTCCTTCATGATGGTTTTGACGCATGCATTTGTATATATCTGAGATACTTAAGATTCTCAAAATTCCTCTAATGATATACTGCGGACTCTTTTTAAAATTACACAAAGAGTTTCATAGTGAATTCAATAAACTCAGAGAAATAAAGGCGACTGGCATGGCATATCGTATTTTGGGCTGAGCGGCGGATAGGATCAGCCGTCTAGCATGG
>SKLD01000493.1 GCA_007123395.1 Opitutales bacterium | reverse complement strand
GGGGATGGCGTATACTTCGAGGGCGCTGACGTCGAGAAAGCCGGCATGTCGTGAAGAATGCTAGAGGTCCGGTTCCCGCATGCGTCGGTCGTCCCAGTATTCATGGTTCACGACTGTGCCGTGTTCCATTTCAACGCGCGCTTGGAGAAAACCACTGGGAAAGTATGCTTTGGAGAGGCCGTGGGGAAGACCCTCGTGCATGTGGATTATCTGGGCGACGGCACCGCATTCGTGCCAGCGTTGAAAGACGCCATGCATTTGGCCGCTGCGTATCTCGGCGCGCGAAGCGAGCTGTCCGTCGGGATACCAGCGGAGACGCGTGCCGTGGGAGATACCGTGCCGAAAACGCTCGCGCGTCTCTAACGTTCCGTCGGGATACCACCCTTTGGAGATCCCGTGGAGGAGCCCGTCGACTACTTGCGAGCGGGAGCGCAGGGTGCCGTCGGGGTAATGGGACAACATGTATCCGGAAAACGGGACATCGGATTCGTGCGGCCTTAGGCCTTCCGGACCGAAGGCCAGTGCCTCGCGGCTCAATTCCGGGGGCGCTTCAGGGGCAGGGGAGGGTGTGGAAATGCGGATGATGAGGGCAAGAATGAGCGCCGCGCAGGCAACCGGCAGAAGCACCTTGCCGAAGGGCTGGGCTGATCTGCGAAAAAGGACGGCACGGTTACGGATCATGGCGCAAAGGGAGGGGTCATTCAACTCCGAGACGATAGGCGACGGGCCGGGCGGGATCGGAGAGCACCTCCGCTTCAAGATGCCGCACGACCGGAGCGAGGTAGGCGGCGCGCATGACACCGGGCGCGTCCACGAAAGGAATGCGGAAAGGCACCTGTTTCCATGTTGTGAGGTCGTGCGACGCTTCGATGATGTAGGTGCGCCCTTCGATGGCGAGAAATTCCAGAGTGGCCTTTCCGTCGATCAGGTGGAGAATGTTTAGGTACAAGCGGTCGTTTGGGTCCCACGGGTATGTGCCGGCAATGTATTCCTGCCAAACCGTCATACCGTCGCCGTCGAGATCGACATTGGGCCGGATGTCCGCGTGGGTCAGGCCGCCGCCCATCATGGCGATGACCATGTCCTTGTAGGCGTCGGGGATCCCGTCGCCGTCGCTGTCGATTCCGAGCATCAGATCGAGCCTCGTGCTCCCCGCGGGTTGGCCGAGCGCACGCATGTCGCCCGTCATTTCAATGGGCAGATAGGTCCGGTTGCCCACGACCACCTTGAGCCGGAAGGGAACAGAGGGCCGCATGGCATTGGGCCGGTAAAGGTCGGGCGCGATGGCCGCATCCATGGGAACAAGGATTTCATAGTTGATTCCCGCGGCAAGGCCCGCGATGACACGGGTTTCGACTTTCGTTCCGTTCTCCGTCTCGAAGAGCACGCGCGCGTCGGGGGTGGACAGGGGCGTGCCGTATTCGTCGCGCAGCGTGCCGTAAAGGGTGTGCGGCGGCGCGGGCGGGAAGGCCTGCGCGGAGGGTGGCGCAAGCGAGACGAAGAGGAAGATGAAGAGGGAGAGGAAGAGGGAGACGGCGGAGACGGTTGGAGTTCCGGCTTCAGCCGGTCCCGTTGTCCGCGCCCGCCGACCACCCGCCGGGACCGCATGAATGCGGGACTCCAACGCGGCGGCCGTGTGTACGGTTGGAGTTCCGGCTTTAGCCGGTCCCGGAAAATATATCGAGAATGTCATGACAAAATCTCCTTGGTTCAATTTCCTGCATAGGAATAGGTGATGAAGTGCAGTTGAATGTCCTCCAGCGTCCGGATGAGGCGGCGCAGGCCTTCATCGGGGTCGCCGAGGAGCGTTGTTCCCGGAATGATAATCTTCCACTCGCTGTTCCACACGGAGCGACCGATGAGGCGACTGTTGGTAAACTGAGATGGCGAGAGGTCATAACCAAAAACGCTCGCGTGGGAAACTGGCCGGAAGGCCTGGTGTTTACGGACACTGAACATCTCCTCGCTGAGAAAATCACTCGATTGCCACCATTGCAGCGTGGAGAATTGCGATGCACCGATGTTGAAAGGCAGGGGCACGGTCACATCGTTGACTTGCCATGTGCGCACGCCTCCCGTGTCGCCGAGAGGCGGGCTGCGCATAGAGTCCACCCCCACCGGAACGAGGTAGATGTAGGGCGTGGCCGACAGACCGTCGGGATGGAGCCACGATGTATCAGGATCGCCCGGGGAAGTTCCACCGGCGTAGAGGACATCGGATGAATTAGTGGCCGGATCGGTCATTCCGATGTAGCCTGGCAAGGCCACTCCGACAGAGCGAATCTTGGTGGCAAACGATGTCGGGCTGAAGGCACTGTCGCCCGGAAGAAGCGGTTGGCCGAAGAAATTCCGTCCGTGGGCGATCGTCGAGCTGAAGGGGATGATCAGGCCCGGCACGGGGAAGCCGTCGGAACCGGGCTGCATGGCGTGGCGGCGCACGTCCGGATCGGTCATGATATCCTCGCGCCAGTGAGCCTGCAGCACGTCCTTCCAATTGTCAGAACCCCTCGGGTCCGGGTGGATGCGGTAGCGTCCCCGCCGCAGCGAAACGGTGGTGCCGTAGGTGTCGGGATTGTTGAAGCCGAGGCGTCCGCGCAGAACGCTCCAGTCGGCCATCATTTCAGCGAGTATACTTGAGAGGCCGGGATCTCCCGTGGCACTGCCCGCGAACTGCGGCTCGCCATTCGATACGACGCCGAGCGCGCGCGAGCCCATAATGCGATTCACAAAGGCACGACCCTCCCGCGTGTGCAGGAGTCCGGTTTCATAGTCATACGCCTGCGCCGCAAGGAAGGTGTAGCGTGCGGCGAGATCAAAGAGCGTCTTGTAGCGTTCCAGCTTTTCGTTACGGAAGATACGGAAGGCGGCGTCGCGCGTGCGGTAGCCTTGCACAATGGCGGCCGAGCGGCGGCGGAAGATCTCGCGCTCCTCAAGGATGCGGTCACCTTGCGCGACAAGCGCCCGGTATTTTCTCTCAGCATCGTCGAGGGCGCGAAGCCGTTGATTGATGGTGGTGAGGTTTCCGCCCAAAGCACCGATATCCGCGCCAATCGCGGCCACTTGCTCGCGCAGTTGCTGGTCGTATTTGAGGTAGTTTTCAATGACCTCGAAACGCGTCCACTTTTCGGCAGTCTCCTGAGTAAGGGTGAGCGTCTTGACAACGGCTTTGGCCGCGATCTTCTTGAAGTTGACGGCACTTTTCGCGACACCTTTGGACAACGCAATGGCAAGGCGCGCGGCGGCTGCGACGTCGCCTCCGGCCGCGAGTCCGGCGATGAAGTTCTTTGGGATGCCCTCTTGTGCGGCATTCGATGCCTTGTCAGCCGCGTCGGCGACGGCGTCAAGAACCTCATGCACGATTTCGCTCACCAAGTTCACCGATTTGACGATATCCGCACTGGCCATCAATCCACGCTCCGTCCAGCGGACGAT
>SKLD01000131.1 GCA_007123395.1 Opitutales bacterium | reverse complement strand
GCCTTGCGGGACTGGCGGCGGCGGAGGCGCCCCGCCCCAACATTTTCGTGGTGATGGTCGACGACCAAGGCTTCGCGCAGGTGGACCCCTTTATCACGGGAAGTCATACGACGACCGAGGCCGATCCCCGTGTGACGGAGCTATTCGCCGGAGATCCGCAAAGGTTGGCGAAGGCGGCACGGGAGTCCATGCCGACCTTGCGCTCGATTGCGAAGGAAGGTGTCCGGTTCAGCGATGCCAGCGTGCCGCTTCCCGTGTGCAGTCCGTCCCGCGCGGCCTTTATCACCGGACGCTATCCACAGCGCTTCGGTGTCTATTCCAATAATGATGTCGTCGCCTCCGGTGTGGACCGCGGGGAGCATTTCCTTTCCGAGACTTTCCATGAAAACGGCTATGCCACCGCCATTATCGGAAAGTGGCATCTCGGGGAATACGTGCGGGAACCGCTGGAGACGGACAGCGTCGATTACCACCGCTTCAACCGCGTGAGCATGAAGGAAGCGGACCATCCCTTGCGGCGGGGATTCGACCGCTACTTTGGCTTCACCGCCTCCGGTTCGAATTTCTACAATCCGTCCAGCCTCTTTGAGGGATTTGAGCCGATTGAGGAATCGGCATACCTCACGGATGCGTTCACTCGGGAGGCCCTTTCGTTCTTGGAGAACCGCGACGGCGACCAACCCTTCTTCCTCTTTCTCTCCTACAACGCGCCTCATATTCCGGTCTATGAACCGGCACCGGATGAATACCTCTCGCCCTTCGACACAGGCAATCCCGCGGCGGATAACTACTATGCAAAGCTGCGTGCCGTCGACGCGGGTCTCGCTCAGATCCGCTCGTGGCTCAAAGAGCGGGGAGAGTGGGAGAACACCTTCTTTGTCTATTTCTCCGACAACGGTGCGGTGGCCGACTCACCGCATCCGCGCAACGCGCCCCTGCGGGGCTTCAAAGGACAACTCCAGCAGGGCGGGGTCCGCGTGCCCATGGTGTGGAAATTACCCCGTGATCCCGCCGTAGAAGCGGGCAGCCTTTACAGTCGACCGGTCTCATCGATGGATGTTCTCCCCACGGCCCTGCGCTTGAGCGGCCTTCCTTTTCGCGCGGAACGGCCTCTCGATGGCAAGGATCTCCTGCCCTTTCTCAAAGACGAACAGACCGGAGACCCGCACGCTTTCCTCTTTTACGCCGGCAGTCATGCTTCCCACTGGTCCAATAAAAACCTCCCTTTTTGGGAAGGCTATCAAGCCTACCTTGACGCGGCGGACCCCTCTTTGCCGCACCCCGTAAGCGAACACGTCGAACGCTACGGCCCCGGCGGACTCTCCGTCCGCATGGGCGATTGGTGGCTCCGCTGGGATGGGCGCAGTGACGAGTTCGTCCTCCACCACCTTGATGGCGATGTTTCTGAGGGTAAGGACGTGGCCGCCGCGTCTCCGGAGCGGGTAGAGCGAATGAAGACGGCATTGCGCGATTGGCTCAAAGAACTGCCTCCGCCGACGGATTGGGAGCGTATCTTTTGGGAGCGGCAGAGAAAAGCCGTTGGCTTGGAAACCGACCCCGGTGACCACATCACGGATGATGCGGAACGGTAATCGCTTCAAATCTTCCACGAATCTTCGAGAAATCCACGAAAACGACAAAAAGGGCTTGCAATGCCACACCTGCGATCATAGAAAATGTGTGTTTTTCAATATAATTTAACTATTCCGATTAAATTGATCTTTCTTAACATCCTACCCATGAACACATTAGATACCCGAATGACTCGTTTGAGAATCCCTGCGCTGTTCGCGCTGCCGGTCGCCTTGTTGGCTTACGGTCCGTCTGCTTTTGCCGAAGACGATGCGTTTCTTGCCTCCTTCGACATCAACTCCGCCGCGCATGACACCCTCTCGAAGTTGCAGGATGCCGGGTGGGACTTTTCCGGTGACCTCGGAACGGCGCAAATTTTCGCACTCCAGGCGGCGCCAAACCTCGGCAACGCCCTCACCGTGGGTGGCGACGTAGCCGATGTGCCGCGGGCTGTTTTCGAGTTTGCGCCCCTCGAAGAAGGCATGCTGACGGCTCTGTTTGCTTCCACGAGTTCGTTTTCCAACGGGCGGATCGCCCTTGAAGACGAGGCGGGCAACAAGCTGTTTGCCCACCGGCAGATTTCTCCTGTGCGCTTTGAGATCGAGGCGGCCACCGGCGGCTTGGAGGATACTACCCTGCCGAACGATGGATCGGTCAACGCGCGCAACCCGGGAGTGCCGTATGAACTAGGCTATGGGGTGGTGACTGTGCGCTGGACTGCGGACACGGTGCGTTGGACCGTCTCAAACCATCGGCTTGACGGTACGGTCAACGCTGAGTTCAGCGGTGAGGAAGCGGGCTTTTTCGAAGGCGGCCCTCCCGCGCGCGTCGTCCTTTCCACGTCCACGCATAATCATGTGCAGCGGGTCTTCGGCTTCACGAACATGACGGTTTCCGGCGATCCGGAGTATATGCCGAAGGACGATGACGACGATGATGATCCGTATGATGGCTTAGGGGAGTTGATCGATGTCGTTTTTGATTTTGACGATATGCGTTTCGACTCCCTCGCGAAACTGGAAGCGTGGGGTTGGTCTTTTGCCGGACAGCTGGAGGAAATGCGCGATCTCCAAGGAGTGGCCGAGATCGGAAATTATCTCTACATCGGCGGAGAAACAGAGTCCACACCGGAAGCGGTTCTTGATCTCGGTGGACCGGTGCCGGGAGGATCGCTTGATCTCACTGTCTTCACCCGAAGCTCGGCGGCGCAGGGGCGTGTTCAACTGCTTGACCGCGATCAAAACGTCCTTTTTTCCTTCGTTCCCAACGCGCCAAACCGTTTTTGGGTGGAATGTTTCGGGGAAAACCTGCCGGAGCAGTTTGAGATTCCCAACGGCGGCGTCAATGATCTTCTGAACACACCCCGTGGTTACAGCCGGGTTACCCTCACATGGGATGAGGAGGGACTTGTGTGGTCGTGGCGGCACTACCTTGTTGATGGCACCCTCAACCACGAGGAGGTCAACCGGGCGGGCAGTTTCTTCCGGGATGCGGATCCCGCCTATCTGGCTGTGCGCACGCTCTGGCACAACAATGAGCAGCGGGCGATCGGTGTGGCCGATGTGGGGATTACGCTCTACGAGAGGGAGGTTGAATTGCCCGATCCTGACGATGAGCGCGAACCGACGCCGGGCGAAACGGAGTCGATGATGGCGTTCCGTGACAAACTTAGGGCGGAACTCCTTCGACCGATATCCGATATACAAGCGGACCTGATACTCGCGAGGTTTGAGGACGGGCGCTTCACCGATATCAGCTATGACAACTCGGGAGCTGCGGAGATTCACTTCGCCAACCTTGAAGTCCTCGCGTTGAACTATTTTGCTCCGAACAGCAAATACCATGAGGATTCCGAACTCGCGGACAAAGTTGTGCAAGGAATCGACTTCTGGATCGATACGGACTACCAAGACTGGAACTGGTGGCACAATTTCATCGGCTTTCAGCGGCGCATGACGCCCGTGGTGATCCTCTTCGCCGACCTTCTTGAGTCCGACTATGCGGAGACGCATGCGAAAGTCGTGGCCTATTTCCGCCGCGTCTATGACGGCATGCTCGTCAACCCGCGCGGCGGCGGGGCCAACCTCACCGACATGAGCTACAACGCCATCATCGGCGCTCTGCTCGACCGGAATATCGTTCAGTTGGAGGTATCACTGCAACAGATGCGGAGTACCTTGAGCCTCAGGTCCCGCCCGGGCACACCGGTAAACGGTCTCTATCCGGACATGACTTTCTTCGAGCACGGCTACCAGCTTCACAATGCTTCCTATGGATTGGAATTTCTTCGCTCGGCCATGAACGGGATAGAACTGGTAAACGGATCCGAATGGGACTTTCCGGCAGAGGTCTATGAGCTGATCGAGTCCTTCTTCCTCAATGGGGTCGCCAAGATGTCCTATGGCCGGTGGTTTGATTTCAATGCCGGCGGGCGCAGTATCACGCGGACAAACGCCCACCAGGCAGCCGGTTCCTTTGCTGCTGTTTTGCAGCGGTTCATCCGCATGGATACCCCCCGCGTTGACGAGTTGCGTGACCTCCGTGTTCGCCTCACCAGTGGACCGAGTGCAAGCAACTATGTGGATGCAACGACACAGTTTTGGTTCGGTGAGTTCATCAGCCACATCCGACCGTCCTATTACACGTCGGTACGTCTCATCTCCGAACGGACCGTCCGCAATGAGATGGGGAATAATGAAGGTTTGAAGAACCGGCATTTCGGCGATGGTATCAATTTTATCCTTGTGCATGGAGACGAGTACGACCGCATGCCCGTCGTCTGGAATTACGAAAGACTTCCGGGGCTGACAGCGGAGCAGAATTTCACGGTTCGGCCCGAAACAAACTGGGGCGTCGCCGGGCGCAATCGCTACGCCGGAACGCTGACCGACGGGCAGTTGGGTGTCGCCGCGATGCAGTTGGATCATGACGGCGTGCGGGCGAAGAAGTCTTGGTTCCTCTTCGATGATGTTGTCGTCGCGGTCGGGAGTGATATCCGCGGCCAACCCACGAACACAGCGGTTTTCACCACGCTTAACCAAACACGCCGTGTGGGTGATGTTCACTATAGCAACGCGGGCGGTTTGCAGCAGACCCTATCCGAGTCGCAGTCAGCTACCCGCTCACTGGGCGGTGGCAGTTGGATCTGGCACCGTGATGTGGGCTACATTGTTCCTCACGGTAACGACCAAGCGTTCATTGAAGCCCGCCCGGTAACCGGAAATTTCAGCGAAGTCGGTACGCGAACCGGCGAGGTGACTGAGAACGTGCTCACGCTTTGGCTGAATCATGGCCTCAACCCGCAGGGTAAGAGCTACACCTATTACACCCTGCCTGCCGCGAGCATGGAGCAAACCGTTGCGATGGCGGCGGACCCGCACGTCGATGTAATCCATCACGACAACACGGCTCACGCCGTTCACCACTCCTTGGCCAATACGACCGGTATCGCCTTCTTTGCTGCCGGAGAGGTCGAGCTTCCGGGCGGAGCCCGTGTGTCCTCGGACAAGCCCGCCTTGGTCATGCTGCGTGAACGTCTCGGCCGTATGGAGATAACCGTCTCCGATCCCGAATATCGTGCCGACGGCGTCACCTTGACGATCGGGCGTGAGATGTCCGGAAACGGTGCCGAATACAATGCCGCACTTGGATCGACGACCGTTGAGATTGCGTTGCCCGACGGCGATGACACAGGCCGTGCCGTGCGCTCGATATTCCATCTGCCGGAGGAGCCGCGTATTGAATGGCCTGGTATCGAGCTTCGGGAAAACGGATGGAAGTATTTTCGCGGCTTCGGAGAGTATTACGATCCCTTCGACCGTCCGTATGTTTTTCATCCCCGCGCGGGCATGCTTTACCTGCTCAGCGATGAGCCCGAGAGCATATATATGTTTGTCTTCGAAGACAATGAGTGGTATTGGACATCGGCATCGTCCTTTCCGCATGCCTATCGGTTTGCCGATGCCGAGTGGGCCACATTCTGAGACTGGAAACATGAAGCTATGGACTACAGCATTGCAATGAGATTTCAAAGAAGCAAAGCCCTTTCCATTGCCGCCGCAACGCTGGCCCTTGGGCTTCCGTTGTTCGGCCAACAGCTTGATGACGATGTGTATATTCTGCCCGAGTTCCGCGTAGACGGTTCCGAGGATATGGGTTACCTTGCGACGAATGCTGTTTCCGGCACACGCCTGCGCATGGAAATCCGCGACCTTCCGATGCCGTTGGAAGTCATCAACTCCGATTTCATGCGGGATACCGGAGCGACGGATTTTCAGGAGGCTTTGGCCTATTCGGCGGGTGCCTTCATCAGTCTTGAAGACTCGCGCACTGGCGGCGGGGCAAATACTGCGGTCGCGCAGGATCGTTCGCCGTCGGCATCGGCGGGGGTGGGGAACTTCCGTAACAACGCCATCAGCATCCGGGGATTCAATGTGCCCTTTCAACAAAGGAACGGGTTCCGCATCGGCGGATTTATTCCAACATGGGGCGTGAATCTCGGTGGCATCACCGACACGGTGAGTATGGAGCGCATTGAGGTGGTGCGCGGTCCGCAGGCGCTCTTGTACGGGATCAGTGTGCTCTCCGGCATTGCCAATATTCTCCCGAAATATCCGCTTCCGGAACGCAGGCAGGAGTTCTCCCTGTCCGTCGGAAGCCACTCTTTTTACCGCGCCACCGGTGACATCACGGGCCCCACGGGTCTCGAGAACCTGAACTACCGCGCCTTTTTCTCCCTCGAGCGGGCCGACCACTGGACCGCTTTCCGAAGCCGGGACAAGGACTATGTCGCCGCACAGTTGGAATACCGGCCCAACCCGAAGATCTCCTTCTTCACGGAGTTTCAATACGCGAAGGAAAAGGTCAACGGCGTGGGAGCGATGACAATCCGCGACCAGATTCCGGAAGCCTTCGCGCGGAACCTCGATCTGCGGAATCCCTTTAATGAATACATCGACTGGATCCGGGATCCGGAATTTGGCGCGCGGGACCATACCTACCGTTGGACTGGACCGGATACGTATTTCAAACGGGATGAATGGAACCTCATGTTCGACGTGGAGCTGAGGCCGGTTCGGGGGATGACCATCAAGAGCGGCGTCTTCGGGGGACGGCAGGACAATGAGGACTTCGCCGTGCGCGCTGCCACCGTAACGACGCAGGAAGGCTCCTTTAACGTTCAGAACGCCGCCAACATCGGGCGGATCGATCCCTCCATTGTGCGGGTTTTTCCGCATCCGGAGGATCCTAATCCCGAAAATCCGAATCCAGCGACCTCTGATTTCCGCGTCATGCGGTATTGGTGGGTGAGGAATCCGACCAAAGCCGACAACCTCCAGTTCCGGAATGAGCTGAATTACCAATGGGAAGGAGAGCTGTTCGGGCGGAATGTGCGGCACAGCATTCTCCTCGGTCGACAGGACATTCAAGACGTCATTGACTTCACGAACCGCAACGAGGTGTTTTCCGACGTATTTTGGTTTCAAGACACGTTTGCCCAGCAGCCTTACAATGTCCGCGATTTGTTCGACTATTCGCCGTTCCGGTATGAGGGCGAGATTCTTGCCCAGCCGGGTCAGGATTACCTCCGGACGAAGCTTTGGTTCACCGGTCATTATGCCGTCTACAACGGGCAGTTCTTTGACAACCGTGTCACGCTCATTGCGGGCTTGCGGCATGACCGCTACAATACATGGGAAGCCTACTACGACCGTGTTCCGTGGCGTAACCCGGGCGGTGTCGATCCCACGCGTCCGGAAACCATCATCAACCCGGCGTATGATTTCGACAATCCGAATGAACTTCTGGGGTTCGATGAATCACGGCCGCCCCGGCATTTGTTTGACACCGCGCAAACCGAAACGACACCGACGCTCGCCTTGAGCGGACGGATCAACGACGCGCTCTCCGCCTACATTCTCTATGCCGAGGGTGCCTCCCCCAATACCGGGCAAGTCGATGGCGCGGACCGGGCGATCCCCGCCGAGCGAACGCGAAGCGAGGAAATAGGCTTCAAATTCGACTTCTTCGAGCGGCGTATTTCGGGGACCGTTTCCTTCTTCCGCATCCGGCGCGAAAACGCCACATGGGACTATGTTTTCGCCCCCAATCCAAAGAATTGGGTTACCGGTTCGGAGTTCAGGCGAGTCGGTGGCGATCCCTCCCGCCGGTTTGATCCGCGCCAGGTAGAAGACGGCACCGGGCCCATTTCCTACGGTGTGCATGAAAAGTATTTCAATGAACGGGGCATAAGCTTCCGCCGGTTTCTCGATCCCGAAACAGGAGAGATCCGCCGCCCCGATGGAATGCTGGGCGTTACCTCGAACGTGGCCACACGAGAGCAGTATATCTGGGTCGATTACGCTTCACTCGACGAAAGCGGCTTGCGCGAGGTGTTCGAGGCGGCCTTCAACGATATTGTGAATGTCGAGGAGTTTGTCCCCATCAATTACCAGAAACAGAACGAGCCCGGCGAGGGCGGTGTCATTCTCGGCAACAATCCCAGCAATGGCGCGAATATCGAGGGTGGGGGCAGGAGTTCGTTCGTCACCTTTGAAGATGAATCCAAGGGTGTCGACCTCCAAATCATTGTGTCGCCGCGCAGACATTGGCAGTTTATTTTTAACTATGCCTATATCGACCGTGAGACGACATCGCCCTTCTACCTCGTCGGAGCAGTTGATGAAGAAACGGGCCGCAGTTACGGAACCGAGTACGATCTGTGGAACTATTGGTTGGGCCGCGATGCATTTGAGGATCCGACCGACCCTTCCACGATTGTCGACGGCGGAATCAAGGGCACGAGTCTCTATTTTGGATCAAAACATTCGGCTTCACTCTGGAATAAATATACCTTCCAAGAGGGCATGCTGGAAAATGTTTCGCTCGGTTTGGGCGTGATCTACTCTGGAAAGGCGCAAACCTCCGTTCCGATCGGGAACCGCGATCTGGAGGCCAATCCCTACCGCACCCCGCCGGTTCCGGACCGGTTCCGGTTTGACACGGCGCTCGGGTATTCATGGGAACGCGGCCGCATGCGCTACCGCGTCAATCTGAATGTATACAACATTTTCAACCACACCGTCAACGAAAGTATCGCCAGCTATACGAATGTGACCACCGGAGAGGAAGAACTCCGCCGGACACAACGATTCTACGCACCGCGCTCATTCCGGCTTTCCGCCTCCTTGAGCTTCTAATAAACATGTGTCAGTAAATACAAACATCGCAGAATACCCATGATCATGAAAAAACAAAGCAAAACAGTCATCGCCGCGATTCTCCTTTCGGTTCCACTGGCCGGGTTCGGAGGGTGGCAGGAAATCAATAACTTCAACAGTGGCTCTTTTGAAGGGATCAACACCTTCGACACGAATCACTCGGAGAACTTTGAAACCTTCGGCATCGTCGACATTGTGAACCGTCCGTTCGGAGGCGAGGGTAGATCACTCGCCACATCCGCCGGGTTCGGCCTCTTCAACGATTTCCATGTGTGGATGTCGATGCCCCCCATCGAACAGGGCACGGATGGGACGGTTTACCTTGAGTTTGCGCAAACCGACGAAGCCAACAACACCGTCTTCGGAACGATCATCGCGGAGGACCCGATCGGGGATACCCTTCCGCGCTGGGGGAATTTTTACGCTCTTGCGCGAGCATCGTTCGGCTCTTTTGATATTTACGATCTCAATGGTTACGTGAATATCGATTTCATTGAGTCGGCGACATGGTATCAGATCTGGATGCATGTCGACAACGCCCTTGATGAGTTCAGCCTTTATGTGAAGGGTGGCAAATGGGAGGAGCAGACTCTTGTCTATGAAGGAGCGATCTTCCGGAATGAAATTTCCATCAGTCCGATGATCAATTTCCTCATCATCCAGGCGGCCGGGAATCAAACGAATCCGACCTCCGGGCAATATGTCTATTGGGATAACCTGTACGTGGACCCGACGGGCTTGAACCTCACCGTGCCCGAAGTGGACGTTGATCCGGTCGATCCGGTAGAGAACCCGTTTGACGCCCTTGCCGTCGGGGAGTGGACAGTCGTTGAGCATTTCGGTCTCACCTACGGCTTTGCCGAGGCGGGTGATTGGGGCTACCACTACGAACTGGGTTTCCTCTTTACGGATAGCTTTCCTTGGCTCTATCACCCCGAGGAAGGCTTTGTGTATTACGAAGACGGAGACTATGAGGGAGAGGGTTTGATCCTCTACTCCATCAACCGTGGCTGGATTGGTCTGAATGCGTCGAATCCAGGATGGATTTACATCTACAGCGAAGGCGAATGGGTGGATCCGGGCAACGCAAACTAACGAGGCAGTTTTGCGGCACCGGGTGTGCCTATTAGGGGATTTGCACTGACCGGCGCCCGCGCGGCGTGTCGTCCCACGGGTGCCGGTATCGGGCGTACCGTACCCGATTCATGGGAATCGCTGCGCAGGTATTTGACTGTCAATATTCAAAAGAGGAGAGAAATAATAAGAATGAAAAT
Source organism: Opitutales bacterium (assembly GCA_007123395.1). Taxonomy (GTDB): domain Bacteria; phylum Verrucomicrobiota; class Verrucomicrobiia; order Opitutales; family Oceanipulchritudinaceae; genus SLLG01. The sequence continues at coordinate 2,378 of SKLD01000131.1, read as the reverse complement.
GCTTGCGCCGATTGCCGGGTTGTTGGTTTTTCCTTTCTTTGCGGCTACCGGGCAAGTATGGGAGTCCTTTGAGGCCGAGACGGTTCCGGAGTCGTGGGCGGCGTCGAATGACGCAGAGATTCGGACAACAACGAACCGTAGTTTGCACGGTGAGCGTTCGCTGGAGTGGGTCTGGAGTTCACCGGAGGCGGAAGTTGTTTATTCGGGGCCGGTCGGTTACCAAGCCCAAGGCTACCAAGTCTTCAGCTTCTGGATCTACCTTGAATCGCCGTTGCCTGCATCTGCCCTCCGGTTTGACTTCGAGGTCGATGGATCCCCCGTAACCGGTTTTGAGTTCGGGCTCAATTTCACAGGTTGGAGAACCGCGTTTGTGCCCTTCAATGACATGGATGGCACGGCCTCGACGGCTATGAACGGTCTGCGGATCCGCCTCGCGGGTGACGATCCGGCAAGGACAGGGAAATTGCTTCTTGAACAAGTGGTCTTCGCCAAGGTGATGGACACCCGGCATCAATACGAGGACCTGCAGGTGCCTTTTGTTCGCGCGGGCCGCGTGAAGACCCACTGGGAACCGCGTGTCAGCGAGTGGGGCCGGGATCCGCGGGAGACATTCCAGCCCGGACCTGACGAAATCGGCGGGGCGGCGGACCTTGTCGCGGCATGGCATGAGTTTCTTCTGCCGGTGCAGTCGGTCACGGAAAACACAATGCAGCAACTCGGTCTTGAAATTGAGGCCTTTGGTTTGCGCGTGACTGATGAGGGGGTTCGCGGGAACCATGTTTTCTTTCGGAACTATCCGCCGCTCGCGTATCCACCCGATTTGCGCGAGGCGGTTGAGGCCACAGGGAAGGCCCATGATTTCCGTCGCTTTGGCACCCTGCAATTGAACCTCGCGCGTGCTTACCACAACACTACCAATGCGGCTTTCCGCGAACAGTTGGCCGAATGGTTCCGCTGGTCGGCGGCACATCTCCTTGACCAAGGCTGGGCAGCCGGAAGCAGCCAAGGGACCATCCATCATTTCGGTTACCAGGCGCGGGAGTATTTTGTCGCGAATTTCCTGATGCGCGAGATCCTCGCCAAAAATGGGTTGCTGGTGCCGACGCGGGAGGCCATGCAATGGTATTTCCGCGCCGGGCAGTTGCTGGAGGATTTTGTCGAGCCGAATATCGACTACTACAACACCAATTCCCAGGGACAGCTCCTTGCTCTGCTTATGGAGGCTGATCCGGAGCTGCGGGCTTCGTGGGTCATGGCCTACAGTGAAAACCTTTCCACAACCTTGGCCACGGTCACGCCGGGCGACGGGCTTGGACTGAAGCCGGACGGGACGGCCTTTCACCACAACGGGCACTATCCGGCATATTCATTCAGCGCTTTCGCCTCCCTTGGCAGGATTTTTGATCAGCTCCGCGGTACTCCGTTCCAGCCGCGTCCCGAAGCCCACAGGGCATTCCGAAGAGCGGTTCTCGCCCAACGCATCTACTCCCAGACCTTCGATTGGCCGATCGCTTTGAGCGGGCGCCATCCCTTCAACTTCGACTTCCGCTCGACGCGCAACGCCTTTGCCGCGCTTGCGGCCTATCCCCATCCGGATACCGGAGTCCGTCCCGACCCGGAGGTGTCGGCAGCGTATTTGCGCCTCTGGGGCAATCCGCCGGGCGAACTTGGCGGGTTGATCCGCGACGCCGGAATTGTTGCCGAAGAACTGGACGGCATGTGGAGTTTTCCTTTCGCAGACCACGCGGTCGTGCGGCGGGACAACTGGATGGCCAGCCTAAAGGGTTTTAGCAAATACGTGTGGTCCTCGGAGATCTACTCGGCCGACAACCGCTATGGACGTTATCAAAGCAACGGTCCCATCGAAATCCTTTACGAGGGCGGGCGCTCCGCCAGCGGCTACCGAGAATCCGGATGGGATTGGAACCGGCTTCCGGGGGCGACGGGAGTGCATCTTCCCCTTGAGGAACTCGACAGTCCGTTGAGCGGAACTCTTATGCGCCGGTCCGACGAGACCTTTGCGGGGGCGGCTGTGCGCGACGGAGCGGACGGTATATTCGGGGTTATTCTGAATGAGGACTATTTTGGCAACGGTTTGCGGGCGCGAAAATCCGTCACCGCCATCGGCGACCTCCTCATCGCCCTTGGCTCCAAGCTGCGCTCCACAAATGCTGAGTTTCCCTTGGAAACGGCCCTCTTTCAGAATGCGTTAACGCATCCGGGAACGCCGCATTTTGTGAATGACGCCGACAATCCTGTCACCGGCTTTGACGCTGAGGGTTCATTGTCGGTATCCGACGGAGCGTGGTTGCTTGACGCCGTTGGAACGGGATATTGGCTGAGTCCGGGCTCCAATCTGAAGTGGCACCGCAAGGTTC
>SKLD01000279.1 GCA_007123395.1 Opitutales bacterium | reverse complement strand
TGTCCGATGAAGTAGAGCCAGTCGGTCGAATACGTCTTGGCGGGGATGGCCATGAAGCTAATGGCGCTGACCCCGGTGGCGTAGATGCTGAGGCCCGCCGCCCACCACGGGATGCGCCGGCCGCCGAGGAAGAAGAACTCCGTCCCCGCCTCCTTGCGGGCGAAGTAGCGCCCGATGGCGATGAGGACGCCGAGGTAGAGGAGCATGGCGAGGTAATCCCAGCGCGAAAAGTGCCGCTCGGAATGGGTCAGTTCGCCCCGCCGGAAGACGATTTCGCCAGAGACGGGATCGTAACCGCTGAAAAGAAAGTCGCGGCCCGTGCGGACAAGGCGCGGTTCCTCGAGGGCGAGGTCGGGCCACGGGAGCGCGGCCCAGCGGTCGGTGAAGACGTGGTAGGCTTTCAGCGCCACCTCGCCGCTGTCGGCAGGCGGGCGCAGGGCGGACGCGAGGGAAAGCGGACCCTCCGCCCCGCGCTTGCCCGCGAGCACGACGTGCGACGGGCCGACCGGGAGGGACTCGCCGAGGACAGCGGACGACGGAGCCGCCCGCAGAGCGGTCCAGCCCGCGTGGCTCTCCCACGGCGGCAGGTATTTCCAGCCTTCTTCGGCGGGTGCCCAATCACCGCCCGACGGCACCAAGCCGCCCAGCAGGAAGAGCGCGTCGGCGATGGCGACCTCGTCCCGCCGCACCGTGAGTGTCGGCATGACGACACCGGATGTGTAGGGCATATCGATCGTCTCCCACGGGGACTCGCCGGGACCGATCGGCTCCATGGCGACCGCGAGATTCAGGCGGTAGAGGCGGTTGGACGGTTCGCCGTCGAGCGAACGGATGCCGCCCGCGACATAGAGCCGGTTGCCCATGACCGCCGCGCCTGCGAGAGCGAGCGGCTCGGGCAGAGGCGGCAGCGTCTCGGAGACGAGCGTCTCATAGGCCTGCGGATCGAGAAGGTCTTCCTCGTCCGGGTCCTCTTCGGCGGCTTGGAGTTCCATGAGTTCCTGAAAGGAATAGCGCACGACGCGGTCGGTGATCCCGTCGGGCGTCACACCCCCGATGACATAGAGGTAATCGCCGCCCGCGGCGGAGGTGCCGAAAGCGACCGGCTCGTCGATGCGGGAAGTCCGCCACTCACGCGTGTCCTCCGGGGCCGCCGGTTCGCGCCCGAGCGAACGCAGGATGCGGTTCCACCCGCGCTGGCGCTGGGTGAGCGGCGGCAACGGCTCCAGCCACCGCGCGCGCGCCGCAAACTCCATCCCGGCCGGATCGAGCCCCGTCTCCGGACTCGACGCCACACCGCCGACGGAGACGAGCGCCCCGCCGACCTCGCCCGCGTGCGCCCCGTAGAAGCGGTCGCCGAGCGATGGCATCGCATGCAGGTGGAACGAACTCGCCTCCATCATCGGCGTCTCGCCGCCGCGCGGAGCGTCAGCATCCGACGCTGCGGGGGGCGTTGTTGCCACCGCGCCGAGAGAAGACGCAAAGCCCGCGGCAGCCGCCACAGCGCAAAGAGACAATCGGGGAAATTTCATGTAACTTCGGGATGTTTACGGGGAAAAACCGGCGGAAGACGCGGCGGAAGGTGACCGCGCCGACCGACCGGAAAAGCGTATGGCAAAGAACCGGAAGCCTTTTGGCAATCCCTTCCTTGGGGACGGCGCGGTCAATAGGTCCGGTTCAAAGTGCGGGGATTTCGTTAAATTCCCGGCTCTTTGCAGCCGGTCCCGCTGCCCATCGCTCGCGTCCACCCGCCGGGACCGCATAAATGCGGGACTCCAACGCGGCCAGCACGCCGATACCGACTCAGCGCTTCAAATCGCACCTCGGTCAACTCCGTCGAAGGCGTGCGCAGGAGCCGCCCGGCCCCCGCCACCCCCGCCTGCGTCAAAGAAAACGCCTTCGCCCTTGAGTCGCGCGGAAAGGGCGGCACAGTGGCGAACATTGTGCCGCATCGGGCGGCGCGCGACATAGACGCTATATGAGTTTACCCACGGAATCGGAAATCCTCGGCAAGGTGCAGTCGGCCCGGGAGCGTATTTTCACGGAGATCCGCAAGGTCGTCATCGGCCAGGACGAGGTCATCGACCAGCTCATCACGGGGCTGCTGGCGCGGGGGCACTGCCTCCTCACGGGGGTGCCGGGCCTCGGCAAGACGCTGCTCGTAAAGACGGTGGCGGACTCGTTTTCGCTGACCTTCAAGCGCATCCAGTTCACGCCCGACCTCATGCCGGCGGACATCTTCGGCACCGAGGTGGTGGAGGAGAACAAGGCCACGGGGCAGCGCGTCTTCCGCTTCGTGAAGGGGCCGGTCTTCGCCAATCTCGTCCTCGCCGACGAGATCAACCGCACCCCGCCGAAGACGCAGGCCGCCCTCCTCGAAGCGATGGAGGAGCGCCAAGTGACGGCGGGCGGGCAGACCTACCCGCTCACGCCGCCGTTCTTTGTCCTCGCCACGCAGAACCCGATCGAGCTGGAGGGCACCTATCCCCTGCCCGAGGCGCAGCTCGACCGCTTTCTTCTCAACATCTTCATGGACTACCTGCCCGAGCAGGAGGAGGTGGCCATGGTGGCGGCGACGACCGCGCCCCCCGGCGAGAAACCGCAGAAGGTCTTCTCGCCCGAGGAGGTGCAGGAGCTGCAGACGCTCGTGCGGCAGGTGCCGGTGTCGCAGCACGTCGTGGAGTATGCCGTGAAGCTCGTGCGCGCGACGCGTCCCGACAACGCGCAGGCCCCGGAGTTTGTGCGCAAGCAGGTGAAATGGGGGGCGGGCTCGCGCGCCTCGCAGGCTCTCGTTCTCGCAGGCAAGGCGCGGGCCCTCCTGAACGGCCGCTACACCGTCGCCGTCGAAGACATCAAGACCCTCGCCCCGCCGGTCCTGCGCCACCGCGTCATCCCGAATTTCCAAGCGGAGGCGGAAGGCGTGCGCACCGACGACATCGTGCGCAAACTCTGCGCCGAAGTGCGGGAGTAGAGCGGCCACCAAAGATGAATCGATTTTTTCGAGAGTTGTATGCCGCCGGAGATGGTGGAAATTGCAGCCCTGACAGGGCACTCGCTGAAGCTTCACGCTACGGCGGAATCCCCCGCGCGCGCCAACGTAGGCTGAAGCTTCAGCGAGGCACTGCGGTGCCGAAGCCCGTCCCGGCGGCGACGCCCGCTGAAGCTTCACGCTACGGCGGAATTCCCCGCGCACACCAACGTAGGCTGAAGCTTCAGCGAGGCACCGCGGCGCCGAAGCCCGTCCCGGCGGCGACGCTCGCTGAAGCTTCACGCTACGGCGGAATTCCCCGCGCGCGCCAACGTAGGCTGAAGCTTCAGCGAGGCACCGTGCTACCGATGCCCGTCCCGGCGGCGACGCTCGCTAAAGCTTCACGCTACGGCGGAATTCCCCGTGCGCGCCAACGTAGGCTGAAGCTTCAGCGAGGCACCGCGGCGCC
>SKLD01000441.1 GCA_007123395.1 Opitutales bacterium | reverse complement strand
CTACCGGTTGTCGCTTCGGTCGACTACAATGCCGCGCGCAGCATCGCGCGCCACCCCTTGCTGCTGCTTTTGTTCATCTGTCATATCCAGATTCTCAATCTGTTCCTCGGCTGCGCCATCTTCCGGGACGCCTTGAAACGCCGCACCAATCCGACGGCGGCACTGCTCCTGACGTGGGTCACCGGCCCGCCGGGTTTGCTTGTTTACGCTTTGCAGCGCCTCATCCGCAGGTAGCGCAGTGCGGGATTTTGCAGTCCGTTTCACCGCAAAGAAAGAGAAAGCCCCCGTTCCGTAAGAGGAAGCGGGGGCTTTCGCGGAAATTTGGTTGAAGGCGCGGGCTCAGGGAGCGCTGCGGTTGAGTTCGCGCATCACCTTGTCGGTCATGTCAAAGCCGGAGGCGGCGTAGAGGACGGCGGGAACGCCGCTGCCGGTGACGTCGGAGGTATCGAAGACGAGTTCGACACCGTCTTCACGCGCCACGGCGAGGACGACGTCGCGGATTTCCTCAATGAGGTTCATGCGGATGGTCTGTTGGCGCTGCTGGAGTTCCTGCATCTTTTGCTGCTCCCAGCGGCGGTGTTCCTGCGCCGCCTGCTGGAGGCGTTGGAGCTTCATATTGAACTCCTGCACGAGGTCGGCGCGGGCTTCTTCGGAGAGGAGCTGGTTTTCGGCGCGTTCTTCAAGCTCTTGGAGTTCTTCCTGCATGCGCTGAAGGGGGGCGGCGCGCTCTTCGGCCTCTTCCTGCGCTTGGCGCTGCACACTGGAGAGACGGTCGAACGCCTCTTCGCGTTTGTAGTAGCCGTCGAAAAGACGCTCCATGCTGACGGTGGCGATCTTGACATTGGCAAAGGCCGGAGCGGCGATGACCAAGGCAAGGGCGGAAACGAATGCGAGGTACTTCTTGTTCATAAATGACTGTGTTGGTGTTCGAAAACGAATGAAATGAAAACAAAACCGCTCATCAAAGAGGTGATTGCGCCGCGCGTCGAGCGGTAAATGAAGGGTTGAAAATGAGTTTCCGACGCACGGGGAATCGTGGGGAGAGACTGCGGGCAGGCCCCGGAGGTTCAACTAAAAACGGGTTCCGAAGGCGAAGTTGAACTGGTTGCCCCGCCGGTTGGGGATGAACTGGTTGGTGTTTTCGTCGAAGTTGCCCGAGGTAATGGGGATACCGAAGTCGAGGCGCAGCGGATTACCGAGGACAAGCAAGCGGATGCCGAAGCCCCAGTTGTCATTGTAATTGGCGGGATTGAAGTCGAACTCCCGCGCATTGACAAAGCCCCAGTCGTAGAACACGGCGAGGCGCAGGGGCTCAGCGACGCGGACGGAGTATTCGAGACTGCCGAAGCCGTAGGAGCGTCCGCCGACGGGCTCGAAAAAGCCGCGCGACGTATCGACCGGCCCCACCTCGCGGAACTCGAAGCCGCGCAAGCTGTTCGGGCCGCCAAGGTAATAGCGGTCGAAAAAGGGGACATTCTGGTTGCTGTACTCCCAAAGCGATCCGGCGCGGGCAAGGACGCTGATAACTTGGTCGCCCAGTTCGAAGGTGGGGATGAAGAAGGCGTTGCGTGTCTCAAGGCCTATATACTCGGTGTCGCCGCCGATGCCGGCGAAAGTGCCGGTGACCTGCATGCGGCTGCCGCGGGTGGTGAAAATGAGGTCATTGCGCGTATCCCGCACGAGGGAGAGAGCGAGTTTGGAAACGGAGCGCGGGCTCTGCGCCGCCTCTTCGGCGATGACAAAAGGCACCTGCTCCGGCGGTCGGTTGAGCCGCAGGTCGACGATCTCAAAGGTGTAAGCCGCCTGACCGTCGATGAGGCCGATGAGACGTTTGCGCAGATAGACCTCTACGCCCATGCGCAATTCGTCGTAGGCGGTGGAGACGAAGTCCGTCTCGCGCCGGAACAACTCGATGCCGAGGGCGAGGCGCTCTTGGAAGAGCCAAGGTTCCTCAAAGCCGATGACCAGCTCGTTGGAGCGCGAACCGATGGAGCCGCGAAAGCGGAACTTCTGCCCGGCGCCCTGCAGGTAAGGCGAGCGCCACTTGAAAAGATCGAAATTGGACTGTGAGACTTCGAAGAAGAAGACGGCACGCTCGAGCGAGCTGAAGCCCGCCCCGAACTGGAAATTGCCCGTGCGTCCTTCCCGCAAACGCACCTTGAGATTACGCCGTCCGGGAATGCCTGTCGGCTCCGGACTGAGGCGGACTTCCTCGAAATAGCGGGTGTTGCGCAGGCGCGCCTCGCTCACCTTCATATTGACGAGGTTGAAAGTGCGTCCCGGAGAGAGGGCCAGTTCACGGATGATGACGGTGCTCTTGGTCTTTGTGTTGCCCTCGATGACAATGGATTCCACCTGAAAGCGTTCGCTCTCGCGGATGCGGTAGACAAGATCGATGTCGCCTGTTTCGATATTGGGACGGCGCTCGGGGCGGACGGAGGTGTCAAGATAGCCCAGTGCTCCGTACATATCGGTGAGGCGCTCCACGTCCTCGTCGAGAATTTCGGGCGAAAAGACGTCGCCGGGCAGAAGATTGAGCGACCAGAAGAGCTGGACATCGTTGAAGATCTCATTGCCCTCGAAGAAGATATCGCCGACACGGTATTGGCGGCCCTCGTCGATGCGTATGGTCACCAACATTTGCCGGGGCGTGGGATATTCGATGGAGACGTTGGCCTCGGGGATACTGACATCGAGGTAGCCGGCGTTGAGGTACTTTACCCTCAGGCGGTCGAGGTCATCATGGAACTTCGACTCGTCGAACCGTCCAGTGCCGGTGAGCCACGACATAAACCAGCGGCGCCGTGTTTCCATGGAACGCCGCAGACGCCGGTCGGTAAACTCTTCGTTGCCGATAAACTCGATGCGTCTGATCCTCAACCGCTCCCCCTCGTCGATGCGGAAAATCACATCGCCGAGGCCGGAGTCGGGGTCACGCACGATCTCGTAGTCGACCGTGGCGTCGGTAAACCCGCGGTCGCGGTAGAGGGTGAGGATCTCGTCGGCGTCGCGGCGCACGCCGCGCTCGTCGAGGGAACGGTTGGGCTCAATCCGCATTTCGCGCTGGAGGCGGCGGGTGCGGATGCTCTCGTTGCCCTCGATCCGAACCTCGCGCACGCGGTAGCGCGCCTGCACGTTAAAGATCACCCGCACGCGCCCGTCCGGCATGGCCTCCGTGCGCGCCTCGATGAAATCGAAGAGCCGGGTGTCATAGAGGGAGCGGATGGAGCGGTCGACGAGGACCTCGCTGTAGGGCATTCCCCGGCGGATCTGGATACGGGCAAAGATGGCTTCGTCACTGACGTTACGGAAATCGATGAACTCGATGCGGATGTCGCCGACGATCGGCTGGTCGCCCGGTGCCTGCGCCCCGGCCCGCGGGAGGACCGCGAAAAGGGCGAGAACCACGGCGGCGGCAGCCAAGCGGAAAAAGGATACGGATTTACTCACTGATGGGTGCACTGTAGTTCTCAAAACGCGTGAAGTCCGGGATGAAAGTCAACGGCACCTCTCCGGTTGGGCCGTTGCGCTGCTTCGCAATGATCAGATCGCGCTCATGCGAAGCTTGAGGAATGCCGGCGTTATCCTCACTCTTCTGCCGCGTGGCAAGGAGGAAAACGACATCGGCGTCCTGCTCGATGGAGCCGGACTCGCGCAGGTCGGAGATGCGCGGCTGGCGGTTCTCCTTCTCGGAGGAGCGGTTGAGCTGGCTGAGAACAAGGACCGGGAGGCCCAGTTCCTTTGCCATGCCCTTGACACCGCGGCTGATTTCGGAGATCTGCTGCTCGCGCGGCACGCGGCTGTCCGTTCCGGCAATGAGCTGGAGGTAATCCACCACGATGAGACGGAGGTTGTGCTTACGGTGGAGGCGGCGCGCCTTGGCGCGCAGCTCGAGGATGTTGAGGTTGCTCGAATCATCCACCCAGATGGGCGCGGCCTTGAGTTCCTTGCCGACGCGGGAAATCTCGCGCAACTGCTCTTTGCTGACGAACTTGTTGCGCACTTTGTTCATATTCACGCGGGCGCGTCCGCAGAGCATGCGCATGGCGAGCTGCTCGGCGGGCATTTCAAGGCTGAAGACGAGCGTCGGAACGGGCTCGCCCCTGCCCTTCAAAGGCAACGCGGCGTTTTCCGCGATATTCATGCCGAAGGAGGTCTTGCCCATGGAGGGACGCGCTGCCAGGACCACCATCTGCCCCGGATGCAGCCCGAAGGTGATGGCGTCAACATCCTGGAATCCGGTCATGACCCCGTTTTCGTTCTGCCCCTTGAGGATCTGCTCGATGAGGTGCGAGGCGTCGTCCACCGCGGTGGAGAACGGCTTCACGGAGTCGGCGTAGCGCACCTCGTTGATCCCGAGGATCTGCTGCTCCACGCGGTCGATAAAGACATCCAGCTTGTCGTGGCTGGTGTAGGCGTCGTCCGCAATCTGCGAGGCGGTTTCGATGAGCCGCCGCAGGAGCCATTTTTCCCGCACCAGCTCGAGCCACTGGCGCGCGTGAAGCATCGGGGCCATGTCGCGCCCTGTGATCTCCGCGACAACCTGCCGCCCCCCGACGAGGTCGATAAGCGGCGTCTCCTCCGGCAGCTTGCGGTGTTTCTCGCGCAGCCAGCGGACGGAGCCGAGCTGGCGCGTCTCCAACGCGTTGAAGAGCGTCACCTCCTCCACCGGCTTGCCCGAGCCGTAGAGTTCGAGCAGCACCTGGTAAATGATCTGGTGCGCGGGCAGGTAAAATGACTCCGGCTTCAGATTGGCCTCGACGCAGGCGGTGAGGACGTCCTGCCCGGCATCGAGGATGCACGCCGCAAGCAAACTCTCTTCGGCGTCACGGTTCTGCGGCAGGACACGGCCCCCGCGTCCGGTTTCCGCCGACGACGCTTGCGTGCCCGCATCCATGGATCCCTTCCGTCGAAAGCGGAGAATCAGGCGTTGCTTTCCGCCGGAGCGGCGGCGGTCGCTTCGCCTTCGCCGTCTTCCTCGATCGGGTTCTCCGACACGACCTCGAAGGCGAACTCCACCGAAACCTCGGGATGCAACTTGATCGTCGTCTCGTGCTTGCCGAGCGTCTTCACCGGTGTGTAGATAGTGAGCTGCTTGCGTTCGAGCAGCACGCCCTCCTCCGCGAGACGGTCGATGAGGTCCTGCGCCGTCACCGAGCCGAACATCTTACCGCCCGGGCCGGTCTTGACGGCGAAGACGATCTGTACCGTCTCCAGACGGGCCGCGACCGCTTGCGCGCCCTCCAGCTCTTTCGCCCGGCGCTGTTCGGCACGGAGCTTCAACACCTCCATCTGCTTGCGGTTGGCCCGCGTGACGGGCACCGCGATTTTGCGCGGGAGAAGGTAGTTGCGCGCGTAGCCCGCGCGCACGGTCACTTGATCGCCCTCGTCGCCGAGGCCCTCCACGGGTTGAACGAGAAGAAGTTGGGAAGTTGCCATAGTATTGCTTCGTTTAAACTGGTTAAAAATATTGAAAAACCGGAACGCCGCCGTTCAGAAGGGCACGTCGTCCTCGGGGAATTCGGCAGCCGGCGGACGGTTGGCGGAGCGCTGCGAAGATCCGCCCGAAGACGCCCCCGCACCATCCCCGCCGGACCGCCTCGCAGGCGGTGAAGACTGGTCGTAGCCGCCGGAATCTCCGCCGCCTTCGCCGTCCCCGCGGCCTCCGATAAACTGGAAATTATCGAGCACGACACCGAGCTTGCTACGGTTCTCGCCCGATTGCTTGTCCTGCCACGTGTCGAGGCGGAGGCGCCCCTCGACAAAAAGCGGGCGTCCCTTCGAGCAGTATTGCGCGATGACTTCCGCCTGCCGCCCGAAGGCGTCGATGTCGACATACGTCGTCTCCTCGCGCTGTTCGCCCTCCTTCGTGGTGTAGCGGCGGTTCACCGCGAGGCCGAGCTTCACAATCGTGAGCCCCCCCGGCGTGACCCGCTTTTCCGGATCGCGCGTGAGATTGCCCATGAGAAACACTTTATTGTAGTTGGCCATCGGGGTGGGACGTTGAATTTGTTGCGTGAACTGCGGCGGCGGAAAGAGCCACCGCTCCTACTACGCTGTCTCAACCAAGAGGCGCTTCACCGTCTTGTCGAGACGCAGTTTTTCGTGGAGCCGGGCCGGCAGGGAAACCGGGGCGGAGAACTGGAAGATCACGTAGCTGTCGCCCGTGTGCTTCGCGTCCGTCACGCGGGCAAAGTCCCGGCGGCCGTGGTTTTCCGTGTCGGTAACCTCGCCTCCGAGGTCTTTGATGATCCCGGAGAGCTTCTCCACGAGATTTTCCACGGGATCCTCGTATCCACGCGTATCGAGGATGAAGGTGGCCCTGTATGATTTAGTCAGCGTTGCGCTCATTATTGTTTGGTTTTCGATTGAGATGGTTCATGGCGAGCAGCGGTCCGGCACGCACGATAAGACGCAGGCCCTCCACAAAACCCGGGAGAGCAGACCGGAAGCGCTCGTGTTCGTCCGGGGCGAAAGGCCGCAAGACGAAATCAGCGATATCCATGAGCGGTTTTGTCTCCGGACCGACGCCGATCCGGTAACGCGTAAATCCCGCGCCGACGCGCGCGATGATGTCGGCCAAACCGTTGTGCCCGCCCGCGCTTCCCCCGATGGTAAGCTTGGCCGCACCCACCGGGATCTGGAACTCATCCGCCACCGTCAAAAGCTCCTCGGGCCGCCACTTGTAGAAGCGGAACAACTCGCCGATAACCTGTCCGCTGCGGTTCATGAACGCCTGCGGCTTCACGAGTGTGACCGGTTTGCCGGCAATGACGACGTCTGCGGTGTGGGCACTGAAACGCGCGGACCCGCGCCAAACCGCCCCCTCGCTCTGCGCAAGGGCGTCGACCACGGCGAATCCCGCGTTGTGGCGTGTTCCGTCGTAGCGTTCGCCCGGATTGCCGAGCCCCGCGATAACACGCACCGTCATGGAAGTTGAAAAAGAACAAAACAGGGAAGCGCCGCCAGTGCGAAAACACCTCCCGCCGCGAGCGGAGGATCAGTCCTCCTCCTTATCCTCTTCGTCGTCGTCCTTCGCCCTGCCGACCAGTTCCGGTTCGGCGTCCTCGGCGATGGCGTCCAGCGACTCGTCGCGACCGGCGTGCGCTCCCACGCAGGCCACCGCCACTTCGTCGCCGCCGGTCAAAATCTCGACCCCCTCGGGGGCGGTGATCTCACGCACGTGGATCGACCTGCCAATCTGCAACTGCGTCACGTCGACCGTGATCGACTCAGGAAGGTCGCGCGGGCGGCAGCGCACTTCCAAAGTATCCGCATGGACCTCGAGAATGCCTCCGTTTTTCACACCGGGGCAGACGCCCTTGGTAATGACCGGCACCTCCGACTCCATCGGCTTGCCCCGCACAATCTCTTTAAAGTCAATGTGCTCAAACGCGTCCGTGCGGGGATTGCGTTGCGCTTCTTGAATGATCGCGAACTGCGACTCATCCTTACCGTCTTCCCCGCCGTGGTGCAGCTCGATGAGCGCCGCGCGACCGGCGATATCGCGCCACGCCATGGCAAAATCATGGGAGTCCACCAACAGATGAGTCACCCCGGACTCCCCGTAAATCACCGACGGAATCTTTCCCGCCAAGCGGAATCGCTTCGCCGCGGCAGTTCCATTTTCCGTGCGCAAACTGGCATTGAGCCGTACCTGTTTCATAACAATATCAACGTGTTCGCCCCCGGCCCTTGCGCCGGAGAAAAACGGAAAGGCAAACCCGTCCAATCTTCCGATGCAATCTCTTTTTCCCGCGCTGTCCGAAAATTTTCTTCGCTCCCGGGCTTGACACCCGCGCCCCGCCCCAGCTTTCCTCTTCAGCTTTGTTTCGCGGGGCGCTCCGTCCATATCAAGGCTGCGTGGCAGCCCGCCGCGAATCCCGTTCTTTCAACCTTTCATTGCCCGGTAGCTCAGCGGTAGAGTCCCGCAAAGCGGGATTAACCGCTTGGCCGCCGGTCGTTCTTTCAACCTTTCATTGCCCGGTAGCTCAGCGGTAGAGCAGGTGGCTGTTAACCACTTGGTCGCAGGTTCGAATCCTGCCCGGGCAGCCAACTTTGCCGGTGCGCACGCCTCATGGCAGCCAACATCTTTTTTCGGCCGCCAAAAAGTGAACGAAAAATCACCTATCTTACACACCTACATCCTGCAAAAACCCGCCGCGCGCCTCTACATTGGACACACCGCAGACCTTGACCGCCGCCTCGCCTGGCACGCCGTTGCCATAGAGGGCAGGCAACCTCTTGCGAAAGTCCGGATATGCCATCCTTTCCCTTCCGGCGCAAATGGTTTCAAGACGCTGACCAGTTGGTTCCGTCGACAGATCACGTTCGACTCTCCCAGCCCTACCCTCTACTGGACCTTCCCAAGATCCAATTTGGGTCGCAAAGCGGCGAAACGGTTGCCAAAGTATCAACGGTAACCTGAGGGACTGGGCCAAGGATTTTGGCACCACTTGGATGTGCAATACGTCGACGTTCGCCGAATATTGCTTGAAAACCCGCATTTGCTTAGGGGAATGTCGCTTTACAATGACAACCTCCCCTTCCCCTGACTGGCTGGACCGCACGGATGCCGATCCGTGGGTTTTGTCGACAAACGATCCGCTTTCGCTGGAACACCGCGATGCCTTCATTGGCAATGGCCTGCTCGGCCAGCGCATCTCGCCGTGGGGCGATGGCTCGGCCTACTACGGGCGTTCGCAGTCGTATCGCCACGGATTCTGGGGGCGGGACAAGCGGGATAACGAGGCTCTTATGGAGTTGCCCACTTGGGCGGTGCTCGATTTCCGGCATCCGGGGCCTTTGGGCCGAAACAGCGAGCAGATTCGCAATTATCGGCAGTCACTCGATCTAAGGACGGGCACCGTGGAGACTCGCTACCGCGTGGAGGGATCACACTGGTCGGGCGAGGTGTGTCGCCGCGCGTGGGTTTCCCGGAGCGAGCCCAACCTTGCCGTGCTTGCGCTGGAAATCATCCCGGAGAAGGGTTGGTATATTGAAGTCATCGAGCGATTCGATGCCTGGTGGATGGAGCAGGCGCAGTCGGTTCAAACGAAGGCTGGCGACGGCTTGGAAATGCACCTCAAGGCGGGCCCCGACCGTCGCCCCCTGTACATGGCCAGCCGCTTGGACACCCACGGGCAAGCTCCTGATCGCACCCATGACCGCGTCACCGACCGCAGCGTGGAGCGGTCGACATGGTTGAAAATCGAAGCGGGAAAACCCGTCCGGGCGACACGCGTCGTGCGGATCGCCGACGACGACGAGCCCGCTGTGAAGGTCGATCTGGCCCCTCTCCGGCACGCGCACGAGGAGGCGTGGGCCAAGCTTTGGGAGGGGCGGATCGAGGTTTCCCATCCGGCTGTCCAACAGTTGGTCAACGCCTGCGTCTACCACCTCTACAGCCAGGCCCGGTCGGGTGTCCCGCTGGCGATCGGGCCCTGTGGTATTTCCGGCGACGGTTACCTCGGGCGGGTTTTCTGGGACGCGGATTTCTGGGTCTTTCCGGCCTTGGCGCTACTGCAGCCCGACGTGGCGAGGGGAATGGTGGAATACCGCTATGAAACCTTGGAAGGAGCGAAGGAAAACGCGCGGGAGGACGGCTACGAGGGCGCGTGCTTTGCGTGGGAATCCGCCGTCACCGGCAAGGAATGGGTTCCCTTTCCGAAGATCCACCAGCAGCGCCACGTCAACTCCGACGTGGCATGGGCGCAGTGGTTTTATGTCTGTCTGACCGGCGATACGGAATACCTGCGCGAGAAAGCCTTTCCCGTGATCCTCGAGTCGGCCCGCTACTGGGCCAGCCGGGCGGTGCACAATGCGGAAGCGGACCGCTATGAACTGCTCGGGATCTATTGCCCCGACGAATATGCGGGTATTCGCGACAACAACGCCTGCACCAACTATGGCGCGGCATGGACGCTGCGAAAGGCGGCGGAACTCGCCGAGCGCTTCGACGTGGAAGCGCCCGTGGAGCGCTTTCGGGAGATCGCGGAGAAAATGTTCATTCCATGGGATGAAGAGCACGGCGTGATCGCCGAGTTTGAAGGCTGGAGCGACGACCGCGTCATCAAACAGGCGGACACGGCCCTGCTTGTTTATCCGTGGGAAATGCCGATGGAGGAGGCCCTCAAAGCCCGCATCGTGGACTACTACCGCGCCCATTATCCGAAGAACAAAATCATGATGGGCGCCGCCATTGACGGTATCATCGACTGCGAACTCGGCCGCTATGAACAGGCGTGGGCGTCCTTTCTGGATCTACTCCCGCATTTTCATCCGCCCTACTTCACGGCCAGCGAGGCCCCCACGAATGATTGCATGAACTTCCTCACCGGTATCGGCGGACTCCTGCAGCTTCTCCTCATGGGATTCGGCGGCCTCCGCGTGCGGGAAGACGGGTTGGAGTCTCCGCCTCCCGGCGCCTCTTCCGGGCCCTTGCGGGTGACACTGCATTCACCGGCTACGAATCGTTCTAAAATTGTATAGAAGCACAGTTTGATCAACCGCGCTCAATTGAACCTGCGGCAGGCGGACGTGGCTCTTCGTCCGCGCCGCCCGGAGAGGGGACATTTCTGTCCCCGGCGGCGGATGAGCAACCGCTTCCGCAGAGGCGTTCACCGTCCCGACGCTTCCCAACTGCGAACGCGGACAAGTGCCGAGCCGCTTGCGGCGACACCCGCGAAGCCCATGTCCGCTCCCCGTCCGCACCGCCCCGGAGAGGGGACATTCCTGTCCCCGGCGGCGGATGAGCAACCGCTTCCGCAAAGGGTTCACCTTCGACCCCTTCTCCCATGCAGGTTGTTTCCAGAAGAATCTCCTAAGGACCGACATTACGGGAGACCACAAAGTCGTTGCAAGAACCGTGCGCAAAAACCACTCGTTCATATCCACATGGCTGAAAAGAAACTCAATGCACGCACATGGGTGTGCGAATCGGGCGGCTTGCCCGTTGCCAATTTCGCGCTCTGCGGTCTGCTCACTTTCCTCGATAACCCATTTCCATGAAGACACCTCCATCGTATCCCGCCTGGCTGGGCCGTGCCATCGGCTACCAGATCTACCCGCAGACCTTTCAGGACAGCAACGGCGATGGCATCGGCGACCTCAACGGTATTCGCTCGCGCCTCGATTACCTGATGATGATGCACAACTGCGGGTTTCTCCCTTCGGGCAAGGAATGAGCTGGTCGCGGCATCCACGTATTCTGCCATGGGGGCGCGGGCAGCGAGACCTCTGGATCCGCTTTGCCGACGGCACGGCAAGGTGCCCTTCCGGCTGGCCGGTCCGGGATGCGACCGCTGAGTGGCGTTGTCAGCACGCACCGCATTTCACCTGCATCACCGGCCGAAAGAACGGGCTGGAGGTCTCATGGCGGGTATTCATCCCCTGCGAAGGACAACGCGAAGTGTGGACGGTTTCTCTGCGCAACCTCACCGCGGACCCAATGGAATTGGCCTTCACGCAGGTCCTGTATTTGCCCGAGTCCGGATTCATGGGATCCCGCAGTTATTGGGATTCCGGGCGACAGCTACTGCTCCGTCACGATTTCCCGCACCATGCGGCATACGAGGACTACGAGCCGCTATCGCAGCTCGCAAACTGGCATTTCACCGCGGCAACCCGCGAGCCCAATGCCTACGCAAATTCCGACGAGGATGTATGGGGAGCGCAACCTCCGGGCAATGTGCCGGACGGCGTTGCACGTGCCCTGCCCTCCCGATCGTCCGCGCTGAAGCCCTCCTGCGCCGCGTTGCAGTTTGAGGTGAAGCTTGTCCCGGGAGAGACTGCATCCGTATCCATCGTCGCGGGAACGGCTGTGAGTCCCGACGCCGCGGCGGAGGCGTGCAGCGACCTGCGCTCAGAGGCCGGAGTGGAAGCAGCCTTTCTCGCCGCGGAAGCCCGTTGGCGGGACTTGGAGAAACGGATGCGGATCGACACCCCCGATGTACAGATAAATCGCTACATCAACCGCTGGGGGAAAAAGGAGCTGGTCTGGATGGCCCGGCTCTGGCGTAATGGTATTTCCACTCCGTGGCGCAACGAGCTGCAGGACGCGATGGGCTACAGCCTGATCGACCCCGATGCCGCACGCCCGTTTCTTGACGCTGTGACCGCCGCCCAGAAGAGCAACGGCTACCTCAATGTCTGGAACACGCGGGCCGGGGAAAAACCGAATCATCCGCTCGTCAACTTCAAACACAACGACGGGGGCATCTGGCTGATCATTACCCGCTGTGTGGCGGCCCGGCACTCCGGCAATCCCGACGAGCTGTTGCGGGAGATCCCGTGGGGAGACGGCGGGAGCACACCACTCATCGACCATCTCGAAGCGGCCATGGAATACAGCTTCGCCGACCGTAACGCCTTTGGCCTGGTCCGAATGTCGACCGCGTCAGCCTGAAGGTTCCCGGCAGCACGGAAAACGCCTCCATCTACTGCCACGCCGCCGCCTTTTGGGCGGCGGGACTCGTCGCCATCGGTGACGCCGAGGGAGCCCTCG
>SKLD01000027.1 GCA_007123395.1 Opitutales bacterium | reverse complement strand
GATCTGCCGGAGAACTACCGCTGGTGCGGCTACACGGAGGCGCTGGCGGGGAATGAAACTCTCTGCCGCGCGCTGGGGGCGTGCTTTCCGGCGGCGAAGGACACGGCGGATGCTTTGGCGTGCTACCGTCTACTGATGCTCGGAAAGGGAGCGGGCGCGAAGGGCGACGGCACGGGCGCGCGCATCGACGCGGCGGCGTTGTTGGAGGCGGTGAAAGACGGCGGAGAGCTGCAGCCGCACGAGTTGCTGCGGCTGCGCGCGCGCTTTCTCACCGAGGGCCGGGCGCTGGGAACGCGCGACTGGCTGGAAGAGGGAGAAGGCGCGGGGATTCTTGCCAAGTTGAAGCGTCCGCCACCGTGCCGTCCGGTTGAGATGCTCGACAATGTGGACCTCGCGGTGGCGCGTTCACGGACGGGTTACTGTGCCCTTGAGGATCCGAGGGAGTGAAACCCGTTGCCGCCTCTGTCGGCGGTCAGCGTAATTCCGACAAAGTAAAACGAAATCGCCGTTCCAGGAAGCCCCGATTACGGCATCCTCCACATCAGGGTGGGCAACGACACCGGCGAACGCAACGTCGAGGAGGTCAACCTGCTTGCCGCCGGAGCGAACTACGGCTGGCCGTGGCGCGAAGGCACCTACCTCTTCCGCGGCGAGTCCACGGAGTACCGCGAATTCATTTACGAACTGCCGGAAAACGATGAAGAATTTGGATACACCTCCCCGCCCCTCCGCTATCGGGCTATCCAAGGCAGGAGGATGTGACGGGGCGGATCATTTTCTTTCCGGCAGTTTCAAAAGCGCAGCGAGGCGTTTTCGAAACCGCACTCCGGGCAGGCGGCGACCTCGGTCTTGGCGCGGCTGGCGTAGAGCGCGCCGCAGCGCACGCAGTGGTGGGCGCGCAGGCTACGCTGCCGGTCGTAGTAGCTTTTGTCGCGCAAGTCGTAGAAGAGCCAGAGCCCGACCACGACGAGGAGACCGGCGACAAGAAAGAACACGACAAAGGCCTCGAAACTGACGACAATCATCGGCCATTCCTCAGGTTTCCGGAGCGCCGCGCAGAGCGGTCTCGCGTTCGAGCAGGGTCGGGTGCGAGTAGTAGAAGCGGCTGTATACGGGGGCCGGGGTGAGGTTGCTGAGGTTCTTTTCGCTGAGCTTGCGCAGCGCACCGATGAGCGGCGCGGGGTCGCGCTCCATCGCATCGCGGGCAAAGGCGTCGGCCTCGTATTCGTGCTTGCGGGAGAGGATGTTGGAGAGCGGCGAGAACCAGAAGGTGACAAGCCCGCTGAGGAGGCTGAAGAGAAGCAGCGCGGGAGCGACGCGTCCGGCCTCGTAGGCGAATCCGAAGGCTTCGACGAACCACGGGCTGGCGGCGAGCCAGCCGATGGCGGCGAAGGCGAGGAAGAGCCCGCCCGCCGCGACAAGAAGGATGCGCGGAATGTGCCCCAGCTTGTAGTGTCCGATCTCATGGGCGAGGACGGCTTCGAGCTGGCGCTCGTCGAGCTGTTCCATGAGCGTGTCGAACAAAACGATGCGGCGGAAGCGTCCGAAGCCGGCGAAAAACGCATTCGAGTGCGCCGAACGTTTACTGCCGTCCATGACGAGAATGGTGCGCGCCTTAAAACCCGTGCGCGCCGCGAGAGCGAAGAGACGGTCCTTCAGTTCACCCGCTTTCAGTTCCTCGAATTTGTTGAAGAGCGGCATGATCACGGACGGGTAGACCACCACCATGACGAGTTGAAAGAGAAAGACCACCGCAAACGCCCACAGCCACCATAGGGGAGAGAGCCCGACAAGCCAGAGAATGAGCGCAAGCAGCGGAATGCCGAGGACGGCGCCGATGATCAAGCCTTTGACTTTGTCTGTGATCCACAGGCTGATCGTGCTGCGGTTGAAGCCGAAACGCTCTTCGAGTTTGAACTGCTCGTAATACTCCAGCGGGATCCCCGGCAGGCTCAGGACAATGCCGATGGCAAAAAGCGTGAGGGCGTCGGCCCAGACCCCGCTGCCCCACAGACCTTCAAACACGCCCCAAATCCACGGCAGAAACCCGCTCAGGATAACCACGGCGAGGACTGCCGCGTTAAAGGCGATCTCCCACATCCCGAAGCGGCTCTTCGCCAGTGTGTAAGCCACCGATTTGTCGTAGGTCGCGTCGTCGATGAACTCGCGGAACGGGGCGGGCACCTCGCCCGCCGCCGCGAGGACGGACCGACGGTTCTCCAACTCCAGCCACAACTGCGCGGCGAGCTTCGCCAACAGCAAGACCACGAAAACAACGAGTATAGTATTCATCTGCGCAAACCTTCAGCGCATCCTCGCGGCACGCGGGGGTCAAGGTTCAATGGCGCTGCGCGGTGTCGCCGCATGCGGTTCAACCGCGGGAAGGTGCCATCAACCGTTGCCACCACTCGAAAACCCGCGGTTTTCCTTTCGCGGGGCCGGGGTTCACGCGCCCGCGATCCGCGCATAGCGCATGGGTTCGCGTGCCATTTCGGCATAGGCGTATCTCAGGAGGACGTCCGCTTTCACATCGCGGGCGGCCGGATCATCCCAGAGATTGCGACGTTCGTCCGGGTCTTCCCGCAGGTCGAACAGCTCTCCGTACTTCTGATCCCGCCAGAGGGTAAGCTTCCATCGGTCGTCCACGTAGGTGCGCAGGTGCGGAAGGTCGGGCTGGAAGCGGTGCTCGACGATGACGTTGTCGCGCACCTTGGTTTTCCGGCCGGTCCACACGTCCCACTGGCTCAGACCGGTCATGCCGGAGGGCACGGACAACCCGGCGGCTTCGAGGAAGGTGGGTGTGTAATCGACGAGGGACTGCAGAGCGTCGGAAGCGGTGCCGCCGCCGCTTTGGCCGGGCGCCTTCACAATCATCGGCACTTTGATGACGTCTTCGTAGTTGAAAATCGCCTTCGCGATGAGCCCGTGCTGACCGAGGAAGTGGCCGTGATCGGTGGTGAAAACGATGACGGTCGAGTCCCACAGCTCCAGCTCGTCGAGAGCGGCGAACATCTTGCCGATCTCACGGTCCATGAGCGTGATCATGCCGTAGTAGCAGGCCATGTCGGCGCGCAGTTCGTCCTCGTCGTGGATGTGGGAGTGTCCGCCGTGGATACCGAATCCGGATTGATCGCAACCGCTGAAATCGGCCTCTCCGGGCGGGCGGCGGGCCTCCCGGTGCCACGGGGTCATGCGGTCGAATTCGCCCTCCGCGTAGCGCCCAATCGGCATGTCTTCGGGGCGGTACATGCTCGCGAAGGGCTCCGGCACGGTGTAGGGCGGGTGCGGGTCATGGAAACTGGCCCATGTGAAAAAGGGCTTTCCCTGTCCGACGGCCTCGCGCATGCACGCGATGGAGCGCTCCGCCGTCCAGACGGAGTAGTGCAGTTCCTCCGGGAGCTGCCATGCGCGCTTCAGATCGGTGCGGCGGTAGCGCGTTTGGTAGGGCGCGGTCGGACACTTCGGCGAGGGCCGGCCCGAACCCGGCACGGGCTGAAAATAGTCCGCCCAGTCCTTCAGGCCCTTTTCCTCCAACCATAAGGCATAGTGCTGCCCGGCATGGGACTCGTCGGCGTGGTTACGGGCCATCTCGACGCGGTCGAAGCCGTACCACGGACCATTGAACCGCCGCCAAAAGTCGAGGTCGCGCAAGACCGGTTGGCACTCGATACTCGTCTGGTCCGGCACGGACGCAAGGGGTTGGAAATGCGCCTTGCCGATCAAGTGGGTGGCATAGCCTTCCCCGGACAATATTCCCCCGACCGTGGGCAGGCTTTCGTCAAGCTTCGTCCCGAGGCTCCATGCCCCGTGCTGGGAAGGATACAATCCGGTGATGAGCGAGGCGCGCGTCGGCGTGCAGGTCGGGTTCGGACAGTAAGCGCGGTTGTAGCGCGTGCCCATGCGCGCGAGCCGGTCGAGGTTCGGCGTTTGAATGAGCGGATTGATCACCCCGAGCGTGGTCCAGTGCTGCTGGTCGGAGGTGATGAAAAGGAAGTTGGGTCGATCAACGGACATCGTCACAGATCCGCAGCAATCCGGGCGTCAGGCAAGCCCCAACGGTGCGCGGAAAGATCCGAGGATGGGGAACGGCAAACTCACGGACAGGCAGACCCGGCAAAGGCCGTCTGCCTCCCTCCGTCAAGGCAACCCGCTCCCAACGGAGACGATAGGTCTTCGCCGCAGCCAACGGACATCGTCCCGGCAAAAGTAACCGCGCGGAAAAAATGGTCGGGCTGACTGGATTCGAACCAGCGACCCCTTGCACCCCATGCAAGTGCGCTACCAGACTGCGCTACAGCCCGAACAAAACACCGCAGTAAGGTGCGCCGCGCCGAACCGGTCAAGGCAAAACCTGCGCAAACTTGGGATCCGCGGCGGAAGCCGCATTCGCTATCGCGTTGCGGTGGCGCCGGTGGTCATACCGCTCGATGGCGGGTTTATTCGTCCTCCCGGCAAGAGGGCTTGCCGCTTGGTTTTTCGTCGCTCACCGTGACGGCAAATGGCCCTTCACCTTCTTGATCATCCGCTCGGGCGGCACTACGTGACCCGCCTGCGCGACGAAACGACACGTCCGGAGGCGTTCCGGGTATATTCCCACCGGCTCACCAGCCTGCTCCTGACGGAGGCCACGCGGGAGCTGCCGACGCGGCGCGTGCGCGTGCGCACGCCGCTTGAAGAAACGGAGGGCGAGGAACTGTCCACCGATGTCGTTGCCGTGGCGGTGCTGCGCGCGGGCCTCGGGATGCTGGAGGCGTTCACACGGCAACTGCCGGACGTCTCGATCGGCTACATCGGCCTTGAGCGGGACGAGACAACGGCGGAGGCGCATTCATACTATTGCAAGCTGCCGCCGGTGGAGGACCGTCCGGTCTTTGTCGTCGACCCTATGCTGGCGACGGGGGGCTCCGCCGTGCGGGCGGTCCGGCGTGTGCGCGAAGCGGGCGCGGCGATGATCCGTTTCCTCTGTATCGTCGCTGCACCGGAGGGGGCGGAGCGCCTCGGCGCGGCGTTTCCGGATGTTCCGGTCTACGCCGCCGCGCTCGACCGCGAACTGGACCCGCGCAAGTTCATCTGCCCCGGTCTCGGTGATTTCGGCGACCGCCTCTACGGTACCCGGATCAATCAGTCGGGCCTGTGAGGCAGGCGGGGCGCGGACACGTTCCGGGAGGCGCGGCAAACCCACGCCGCCGAGCCTGTCTGTTGTCCGGCGCGGACGCCGCGCGACAGGCCGCGCTCAGACCCAGTCGCCGTGGCGGGGCGCAAGGGCGCGGGCGAGCTGTTTGGCGAAAAAGGGCCCGCGGTAGACGAAGCCCGTGTAGATCTGGATAAGGTGAGCACCCGCGTCGACCATGGCACCGGCGGTTGCGGGGCTGTCAATACCACCCGATCCGATGATCGGCAGCTTGCCGCCGGTGGCGAGGCTGATGTAATTCACGACTTCGACCGAGCGCGCGTGCAGCGGGCATCCACTGAGACCGCCGGCCTCGTTGAAGCGCGCCAGCCCCGCAGGCCGCGCGACGGTTGTGTTGGTGGCGATAATCCCGTCGATTCCCTGTTCGGCGACAACGCCGAGGACTTCATCGATCTGGCGGAAGTCGAGATCGGGCGAAATTTTGAGAAGGAGCGGCGTCGGGCGGTGCCCGAGTTTGCGGGCACGGCTGCGGTTGAGGCGGCTCAACTCGCCGAGGAGGGTGTTGAGGCTTTCGCGGCCCTGCAACTCGCGCAGTCCGGGTGTGTTGGGGCTGCTCACATTGATGCTTACATAGTCGGCAAAATCCACAAGCACGTTGAAGGACTCGAGGTAGTCTCCAACGGCCTGTTCGAGGGGAACGATACGGCTTTTACCAATATTGACGCCAACCGGTATGTAGTTTTTGCGCGAGCGCCGGGTGGCGCGCAACCGCTTCGCGACGGCTTCGCAGCCATCGTTGTTGAAGCCCATGCGATTGATAAGGGCACCATGCTCCGGAATGCGGAAGACACGCGGACGGTCATTTCCCGGCTGGCGGTGCCGCGTGACCGTCCCGATCTCAACATGCCCGAAACCAAGGGCGGCGGTCGCGCGCCAAAACTGCGCGTCCTTGTCCATGCCGGCGGCGAGCCCCACCGCATTGGGAAAGCGCAGGCCGAACAACTCGATCGGCCGCGCCCGCGAGACCTGATTGAAGCGCTCCATGAGCCGGCACAAGCCCGTCATCCGTCCGAGGTAGTCGAGCGCGGTGACACCAAGGTCGTGCGCTTTCTCCGGTTCGAGCCGGAAGAGAATCGGGCGCAGCACCTTCTCGTAATAGAATCCCATGGACTCCGCATCATTGGGACCCGTGCCGAATTTTCAAGCGCCATGTCACGGCGGTCCCGACAGTGCGGCGGGGCGGCGTAGAATCGCTTTGACTTTGCTCTTGCGCGCCCTTGGGAAGGACATCCACTTTTCAACCTTTTCCTTCAAAAGACCCAATGTCGCAAAGCAATTCGAAACTTGAATGGTGCGTCGTGCGCCTCGGCGAAGACCTCAACTGGTGGGTGACCGAAATCTCCGATCCCATCCACTGGGACGTGGACGGGCTCGGCGTGATCGATCCGCGCCAGATGAGCTACATCCTTGAACAGTGCGATCTCCTGCGCGAATACGGATTCGACGCCGACCTCATCGACGAGGCCTTCTTCGCCTTCCGTATCGACCGGGAGGAGAAAGACGGCACCGTGCGGGTCGTCCGTTCGCGCGACTCCGTCCTCGAGGACGAGAGCGTCCTTTTCTGCCTGCCCGACGTGATCGACGAAGAGAAGGGACCCTACGCCGACTTTATTGACCAGATCACGAAATTCCGGGTGAAACTGCTCAACGACCTGATTGATTTCGATCAGAATATCACCGTCGATGAGATCGAAGACGACATCCGCGAGCGGCAGAACCAGGAATACATGGAGGGGCGTGCCGTCCACCCGTTCAACGAGATCACCGCAATCCTCGACTACGTGCCCGAGGGCTACGAACTGGAGGACGACGACACACCGAAAGGCGACGACGAGGATATCGACGACCTCCCCGACTTCGAAGACGAGAGTGACGAGAAGATCGAAGAAGACGAAACGATGCGCTGGGATGACGACGAGGAGGAACCGGATGATGATGATGACGAGGAGGAGAACGAGCCGATCGATGACGATGCCGGGGATCTTGAAAGCGGCGAGGAGGAGAAAGACGGCGACGACGATGAGAAAAGCGATGATCGTCCGTCCAATCGCTGACGCGGGCGCGGCCCTTCCGGCGGGCGGCGCCGCATGGCCGTGATACGTCTCGACTCCATCTCCCTCGCCTACGGCGGAAGACATCTCTTCAAGGAGACATCCCTGCAACTGGAGCGCGGCGGATGCACGGGGATTGTCGGCGCCAACGGAGCGGGCAAATCCACCCTCCTCAAGCTCATCTCCGGCGAACTCGCGCCCGACAGCGGGAACATCGAAACCGCCCGCGGCACAAGCATCGGCGTCCTCGCACAGGAAGCCGTCATCGACCTCGGCCGTCCCATCGTCGAAGTGACCGCCGACGGTGCGGCGGTGCTCGCCGAAACCGGTCGGAAACTCGAGGCCGCGCGCGACACCCTCGCCCGCGCCGCCCGCGGGTCGGAGGAAGAAGCGGCGGCCGTGCACGCGGTCGGTGAACTCGAAACCGCGTGGGAGGCGATGGGAGGCTACCGCCTGCGGGCCGAAGCCGAGGCCGTCCTCCTCGGCCTTGGCTTCAGCGTGGCCGAACTGGAGCGTCCGGGCAGCGTGTTCTCCGGCGGTTGGCGCATGCGTGTCGCGCTCGCCCGCCTCCTTCTCGGCAAGCCCGACTACCTCCTCCTCGACGAACCCACGAACCACTTGGACATGGATTCGTTGCGCTGGCTGGAGCGGTTCCTCAAGGACTACCCCGGCGCACTCCTTCTCGTGTCGCACGACCGGTGGTTCCTCGACCGCCTCTGCACGCGCATCCTCCACCTCGACAACGCTCGCGTCGACAGCTACACGGGCAACTACACCGAATTCGCGCGCGCCCGCCGCGTCCGCCGCGAAGCCCTCGGGCAGGCCGCGCGCAACCAGGAGAAACAGATCGCGCAAACCGAGCGGTTCATCGAACGCTTCCGCTACAAGGCATCGAAGGCACGCCAAGTGCAGAGCCGCGTCAAAGCCCTCGCCAAGGTCGAGCGCATCGAACTCGATCCCGACGACGACACCTTTTCCTTTGCCTTTCCCCCGCCCCCGCGAGGCGGGGAAGAAGTTCTCTGCATGGAGGGCATCCACAAGCACTACGGCGACAAGCGCGTGCTCGAAGGCGTGGACATCACGCTCCGCCGCGGCGAGCGCGTCGCCCTCGTCGGTGTCAACGGCGCGGGAAAGTCCACCCTCTGCCGCATCGCCGCCGGGCAGATCGAAGCCACGGCGGGCACCACCGCCCTCGGCTACAGGATCGAGGCGGGATTCTTCGCGCAGGAACAGAGCGAGACACTCGAACCCTCCCTCACCGTCCTGCAAACGCTCGAAGCAGTCGCGCCCGCCGCCTACCCCATACCGCTGCGCACCCTCCTCGGCGGTTTTTTGTTCCGCGGTGACGATGTCGACAAGCGCGTCGGTGTTCTTTCCGGCGGGGAGAAGAACCGCCTCGCCCTCTGCCGGATGCTCGTGCGCCCGGCAAACCTTCTCATCCTCGACGAGCCAACCAATCACCTCGACATGCGCGCCAAGGAAGTCCTCCAGCAAGCGCTTCTCGGCTACGAAGGCACGCTCCTCGTCGTCTCGCACGACCGCGCCTTCCTCGATCCCCTCGTCGAAAAAGTGATCGAGATCGGTCACGGGAAGGTGCGGCACCTGCCCGGCACTCTCTCCGACTACCTTGCGCGCAAAGACGAGGAAGACCGTGTCCGCGAATCCGCCGCCCGGAGCAACGGCAGCGCACAACCGCCGGGTGAGCGCGTCCGCCGAAGGAAGGACCGCGCCGAAACCCGCCGCCGCCTCGCCCCTCTGCGCACCGACGCCGCCCGGCTCGAACGCCGCGTCACCGAACTGGAGGAGCACATCGCCGCGCTCGAGCGGGCCATGGCCGATCCGGAGACCTACCGCGATGCCGAAGCCGCCAAAGCCCGCGCCGAGGACCACGCGGAAAGCAAACAGGAACTGGATGAAGCTTTAAGCGCATGGGAAGCGGCGCATGCGGAAATCGACCAGCTCACCGCGGAGGGGGATTCCTGAGCTTCGCCGGGGGTGCCCCTTCCCCATCGCGGGCGGGCAAACGAAACCCCCGGAGCGATTCCTTGTTGCCATGCTGTGTGCGGTCCGCACGGTCGAGTGCCGAGAATGGAGGCATGGGCAACGCCGGTTCGCGTGGTATGGAAGATTCCGGGCCTCCGCTGGTTCAAACGGTGATGTTGGCGGTATTCTTAAATTGGACAAAGTCCCGCGTCCTCCGCGGGAAAGGGTTGGACCGGGCGCGTGTGCCGGTGCCCGTCCGTCCGCGGTCGGCAACGTTCCTCCTTCTCGGTCTCTTCGTCGCCGCGGCGGTGGCGGACGCCGGGCTTTACTTCGTCTATTTTGCCAACGGGGAACGCCTCGCCGGTTCCGCCGTGCATGATGACGGCGATTACATTCGTTTCGAGAGCGAAGCACTCGGCGAAATCCGTGTTCCAAAAGACCGCATCGAGCGGATCGAATATCCGCTTCGCCCGGAGCCCTTCGACATTCCGGACGTCATGGTCTTGGGCGGGTTGCCTGTCGCCCCGGAGGTACGCGAGGAGATTGACGAAGAGGAAATGGAGGCCCTCGCACTCAAGGCGGCGCCGGAGGAAGAGGAAAACAAACCGGAGGAGGAAACCGTCGCCGAGCCCGCACCGGACGTCCCGCTGACCGCCATGGAAACCGTCCGCCGCATGCCCGAAGCCGAGCTTCCGCCCCCGCCCACCGTCTGGGAAGACAACCCCTTCTTCCGCGCGCTCGACCGCCACAATCCCATCGCCCATTGGGACTCCCAGATTCAATTCGGGTTTACCCTCAATTTTGGCAATGTCGACCAGCAGGACTGGACCGTGCGCTTCCAGACAATCGACAGACACCACGCCAAGCGCAACCAGCGCGTGGAGCTGAGCTGGGACTACGGCACGCGCAAGGACGCCGAAGGCCGCACTTTCCGCTGGCGCGACCGCAAACGCGGTCTCTACCGCTTCCGTTACAACTTCGCGGACCGTTTTTACTGGCAGGCCGCCACCCGTTACCGCAGCGAAGTCACCATCGGCATCAACCACGAGGTCGACCAAACAACGGGTGTCGGCTACACCTTTGTCGACACGCGGCGCTGGAAAGGATCGGCCACGCCCTCCCTCGGGGTGCAATACCGCGACGTGCGCGAGCGCGACACGGAGCTGGTCGCCATTCTTTCCCTCTTTCAAGATCTCGAATACACCTTCAACTCCCGCACCCGTATCCGCGAAACGTTCTCCATCGACGTGTATCCAAAGGACAACTATGCCGTGTCGGCGAATTTCGCCACCGTCCTTGAGAACGAGCTATCCGACCGGCTTCGCCTCAACCTCCGCTACGAGTTCACCTACAACGGACTCGCCAGACCGGGAGTCACCCGCGATCAGCAGGTGATCAGCATGTCCCTTGCGACTACGTTTTAGCGCGCCTCACGGTGCCACGCTCGGCAATCCGGCGAGGGCCATGGCGATTTCGGAGTCGGGGTAGTCGTAGTCGCGCAGCTTGCCCGCGAAGTAGTCGATATAGGCCTGCATGTCGAAGTGGCCGTGCCCGCAGAGGTTGAAGACGATGGTCCTCGCCTCGCCGCTCTCCTTGCAGGCGAGCGCTTCGTCGATGGCGGTGGCGACGGCGTGGTTGGCCTCGGGCGCGGGGACGATGCCCTCCGCCCGCGCGAAGCGCACCCCCGCTGCGAAGACGTCGAGCTGGTCAACGGCGCGCGCCTCGATGTAACCGGCGTCGAGCACTTGGCTGACGAGCGGGGCCATGCCGTGGTAGCGCAGACCGCCCGCGTGGAACCCGGCGGGGATGAAGCCGCTGCCGAGGGTGTTCATCTTCACGAGCGGCGTGAGCTTGGAGACATCGCCGAAGTCGTAGGCGTAGGGCCCCTTCGTAAGCGTCGGGCAGGCCTTGGGCTCGACCGCGACGATGCGCGGACCGGACCCGCCGCGCAGTTTCGCGCCGAGAAACGGAAAGACAAATCCGCCGAAATTCGAACCGCCGCCGGTGCAGCCGACGAGCACGTCGGGCGCGTCACCCGCCAGTTCGAGCTGCTTCTGCGTCTCGAGACCGACCACCGTCTGGTGCAGGAGCACGTGGTTGAGCACGCTGCCGAGGCAATACATGGCGTCGGGGCGCGAGGCGGCGACTTCCACCGCCTCGGAGATGGCGATGCCGAGGGATCCCGTCGAGTCCGGGCGGTCCCGCAGGATGGCGCGGCCCGACTCCGTCTCCTCGCTCGGGCTCGCTACGACGCGCGCGCCGAAGGTCTCCATGAGCCCGCGGCGGTAGGGCTTTTGGTCGAAGCTCACGCGCACCATGTAGACGAGGCATTCGAGGCCGAACATCTGCGAGGCCATGGCCAGCGACGAGCCCCACTGCCCCGCGCCCGTCTCCGTGACAAGCTGCTTCACGCCGGAAATCTTGTTGTAAAAGGCCTGCGCCACGGCGGAATTGGGCTTGTGCGAGCCCGCCGGACTCACGCCCTCATACTTGTAGTAAATGCGCGCCGGGGTATCGAGGGCGCGCTCGAGGCGGCGGGCGCGGAAGAGCGGGCTGGGCCGCCATTGCTTGTAGATGTCGCGGACTTCGGCGGGGATCTCCACCTCGCGCTCCGCCGTCATCTCCTGCTCGATCACCGGCGGCGGAAAGATCGCCGCAAAGTCATCCGCCGTAGCCGGTTTGCCCGTCCCCGGATTGAGCGGCGGCGGAGGCGGCTCGGCAAGGTCGGCCACAAGGTTGTACCAGTGCCGGGGAATGTCGTTCTCGGGGAGAAGGTATTTGATCGGATCACTCATTGATCGGACCTGCCTAATCGCCCCAGCCGCAGGGTCAAGCCCCGCCAACCCTCACAAAACCATGGGCGCGGGTCCTCGCGTGCCGCGGAGCGCAGCGACGACATGGCGCAGACCATGTCCGTGCGCCGGCCCGGCCCGGAGAGGGGACATGGGCTTCGCGGGTGTCGCCGCAGGCGGCTCGGCACCTGTCCCCGGCAGCGGCGGCGCGGTCCGGCCCGCCGCACACGGACAGGTTCCGGGGAGCGCAGCGACGACATGGCGCAGACCATGTCCGTGCGCCGGTCCGGCCCACCGCACACGGACAGGTTCCGAGGAGCGCAGCGACGACATGGCGCAGACCATGTCCGTGCTCCGGTCCGGCGGACTCGGGGCGCGTGCGGGAGAGGGGACATTCCTGTCCCCGGCAGCGGCGACGCGGTCCGGCCCACCGCACACGGACAGGAATGTCCGTGCTCCGGCCCGCCAACCGCACACGGACAGGAATGTCCGTGCTCCG
>SKLD01000022.1 GCA_007123395.1 Opitutales bacterium | reverse complement strand
TTCGGTGCCTCGATCTTCGTGCACGAACTCGGGCACTACCTCGCCGCCCGCTGGCGCGGGCTCAAGATCGACCGCTTTTCCATCGGCTTCGGCCCCCGCCTCTTCGGCTGGACGGACAAGCGGGGCGTGGAATGGCGAGTCGCCCCGATCCCTCTCGGCGGCTATGTCATGCTGCCGCAGCTCGCCGACCTGCGCGGCGTCGAAGGCGACTCCCCCGAACCCCGCCGCGGCGGCCTGCCGCCCATCAGCTACACCGACAAGATGGTCGTATCGGTGGCGGGCGCGGTCTTCAACGTGCTCTTTGCCCTCAGCCTCGCCTGCATCCTCTGGGTCTCGGGCACGCGCGTCTACGACAGCATGGACACCACGCAAATCGGCTACGTCCTGCCCACCGTCGTCGACCGCGCGGGCAATGAAGTGCCCAGCCCGGCGAGCGAGGCCGGTATCCGCCCCGGGGACACCATCCTCGCCATCGACGGACAGCGCGTGGACGACTGGGGCGACGTTGTCACCCGCGTGACGACGGGGGCCGCCCGCGCCGACACCGGCGAACCGCTCACCCGCCTCACCATCAACCGCAACGGCGAGACCCTCGACATCGATGTTTTTCCCGCCCTCAGCGAACACGAGACCCTCCGCATCATCGGGTTCATGGCCGCCGAACCGATCATCGTCGAACGCGTCTTCGAAAACTCGCCGGGCGCCCTCGCCGGGCTGAAGCAGGGCGACGAGATCATAGCCGTCGACGGGGAACGCATTTTCCGCCCCGACGCCTTCATCGAACGCGTCAACGCGCGCGCAAGCGAGGGTCTCCTTGTCACCATCGTCCGCGACGGACAAACCCTCGAGCGCTTCCTTCGCCCCGAGCAAGTCGTCTACACGCAGGCGGGCGATACAAGGCCCATGGTGGGCATTGCCTTCGCACGCTCTTATGAGATGCGCCACATCGATCCCTTCACGCAAGTGCGCAACCATGTCGATATGACCGTCCGTGTCCTCGCCGCCCTCTTCAACCCGCACACAAACGTGGGCGTGCGCAACCTCAGCGGTCCCGTAGGCATCAGCTACGCCCTCTATTCGCTCACCCAGATCGGCATGCGCGAGTTGCTTGCCATTGTCGTCCTCATCAACATCAACCTTGCCATCCTCAACCTCCTGCCCATCCCCGTCCTCGACGGCGGGCACATGGTCTTCGCCACCCTCGCCAAGTTGCGCGGCAAGCCCCTTCCAGCTTCGTTCGTGGCCGCCTCCCAGAGCGCCTTCATGCTCTTTTTCATTGGCATCTTTATCTACGTCACCTTCTTCGACACGGGCCGCGTGCACCGCAGCGAATCCGCCGTCATTGAGCAGGAGCGCGCCGCTGCCCAACGCGTCGAGCCCGTCTTCACCGGTGAATCCATGCAGGACATCGACCCCGCCGATCCGCCACCGCGCGGTGAACGCTGAGGGCATTATCGGGCGTTGAGGGATGCGCGCAAATCCCTTCAATACGGTAACATGGACAGTGCGCTGACCGCATGGGATTGGACCGTAGTCCTCCTTTACATCGCCCTAATGCTGGGCATGAGCGCGTGGCTGGCGCGCGGTCAGCGCGGATCGCGGGACTACTATCTCGGCGGCAACCGCACCGGCGCGCTGCCCGTCGCGCTATCGACGATGGCGACCCAGTGTTCGACAAACAGCCTCCTCGGCGCGCCGGCCTTTGTCGCGTTCGCGGCAGGCGGCGGTCTCCTTTGGCTGCAATACGAGTTGGCCGTTCCCTTCGCCATGATCTTTCTCATGGCCTTCGTCTTTCCTGTCTTCCGCGGACTCGGGATCGTCTCTGTCTACGAATTTCTCGAACTCCGCTACGGACCGGTGGCGCGCACAGTGTTGAGTGTGGTCTTTCAATTGCTGCGGGCGTTCGCCACGGGTGTGACGGTTTACGGCGTTTCCCTCGTCTTGGAAGTTTCCCTCGGAATTCCCTTCGCCGCAGCGGTGTTGTTGCTTGGGGCCGTCACCGTGCTTTACGACGCCATGGGGGGCATCCGCGCGGTTATCTGGTCGGATGTCGTGCAAGTGGCGGTGCTCTTCGGCGCGATGCTCGCGGCGGCGGGCATGATCCTGCATTTGGGCGGGGGTTTGGGGCCGCTCCTCGACGCCGTCGAGAGCGGACGGGCGCAGGGCGTCGACTTCGGCCGCCACGGCATGGGTGACGGCGCGACCTTCGCCTTCTGGCCCATGTTGATCGGCGGGTTCTTCCTCTACATTGCTTACTACGGGTGCGACCAAACCCAAGCCCAACGGGAACTGGCCACCCGTAGCGTCGCCGACACCCGCCGCGCGCTCTTCTACGACGGGCTTTTCCGCTTTCCGCTGGTTCTGACCTACTGTCTCCTCGGCCTGTTTCTCGGCGGCTACGCCGCCATCCACCCCGGATTCCTCGACTCACCCCACCTCATCGACGGGACGGGCGAGCGAAACCTCAACCTCGCCGTCCCGGCCTTTGTCTTTGAGTATTTCCCGGTCGGCTTAGTCGGCCTTGTCGTTGCGGGGCTGTTCGCCGCCGCGATGTCCTCGCTCGATTCCACCATCAATTCACTGAGCGCGCTGAGTATGGAGGACGTCGTGAAACGGTGGCGTAAAAAACCGCTGTCCCCGTTCGGCGAGCTATGGATTTCCCGGGCGCTTACACTGCTGTGGGGCAGCCTCTGCCTCGGGTTCGCCTTCTTCGTCGGAGGCGTGGCGGAGACCGTCATCGAGGCGGTCAATCGTATCAGTTCCTTCATGAACGGCCCCATGCTGGCGGTCTTCCTCCTCGGCATCTTCACGCGGCGCATCGGCCAGACCGCCGCCCTCGCGGGGTTCTCCGCCGGTCTTCTCGGCAATTCCTGGCTTTGGCACGCGGCGCCCGGCGTGTCGTGGCTCTGGTGGAATGTGACCGGGTTCGCGGCGGCATGGGTCGTCGCCGAGATCGTCCAGTTCATACGCCGCGGCGATCCAAAGTCGACCGCCCGAACCTTCGATGCCATGGCGTTTCTGCGGAGCGAAAACACCAAGCCGGACGCGGGACAGTGGAAACCCATGGCATGGGGTCTCGCCGCCTATGGTGTGCTGATCTTCTTCCTGCTGCTCTTCGCCCAACGGTTGCTTACGGGAGGGTGAGAGCCCCCCCCATTGAACCGTTCGCGCCGATTCGATCCGCGCCGAGTTACCGCGACCCTCTCCTCCGCCCGGAACTTGTATTTTTTCTTAAATATAAACTTTTTTCACTGAAAAATCAGTAAGATGTGACGATTAACCCAACTTGTTCCCTCCCCTTTCAGACGTTGGTGTTGCGCTGAATCACTGTACCACTACTTTTCCAACATAATGAAGTTTCTTCAATACACTGTCGTTTCTCTCACTCTTCTGTTGCTCTCCGCATTTATCGCTGGTTGTTCGACGCCAAGAGGCTCTACCGTGGACGAGCGTCGGGCTTA
>SKLD01000211.1 GCA_007123395.1 Opitutales bacterium | reverse complement strand
CGCACCTACTTTGGCGTGGCCGTGGGAACGTCTTTAGCCGATGCCTGCGGCGGACGGGCGGGGAGCTGAACCGTCGGGCATTGCGTGCGGGGCGGGGTTTTCGTGGCGTGGCGGTGTCGGCGTGGTGCGGAGCAAGCTCACGCACCTACTTTGGCGTGGCCGTGGGAACGTCTTTAGCCGATGCCTGCGGCGGACGGGCGGAAGCGGCAGGCATTGCGTGCGGGGCGGGGGTGCGGTTCTTCAGGCTTGGAACACCGTTGGCACGAAAGGCTATGCCGCTCCTCCGCCGGCGTCTCCGCCCGCGTTCACATGAGACAATCACGTATTGGAAAGAATCAGACGGGATGTATCCGGGCTACCCTCAATGATTATTCCGACCACTGGACGCAAGGTGATCACCTTGAGGATTTGAAGGAGCACCTTCGGGTCAAGAAACATGCAAACCATTCATCTTAATTTAATGGACGGCATTTCTTTCTTAGCGAGAACACGGGAGTGGGTGCGGGGAGGTATTTGAGTGGTTACTGGGCTTTAGCGGTTTTGGGGCGTGCGGGGGCAGCTTTGCGGCGCTGGGGAACGGCGTCATCGGCGGCGGCTTCTTTGTAGGGTTTGCCTGTGAGGTTAGCGATGAACTTTTTCATGGCGGGGGTGAGGACGCGGCCCTTGCGGTGGATGATGGCGAGGGGTCGGGTGAATTGTTTGCCTTTTAGGGGGATGAGCTTGAGCAGGCCTTGTTTGACTTCCTGGTCGACGGTGGCGGCGGGGACGATGGCGACGCCGGCGTCGATTTCGACGGCGCGTTTGACAGTTTCGATGTTGTCGAACTCCATGACGGGATCGGCTTCGAGCCTGGCATCGCGGAAGATCTGGTCGGTGGCGCGGCGGGTGGGGATGTCTTGGTCGAAACCGATGATTTTCTGCGCGGCGATGTCGGCGAGATCGATGTTTTTGCGGGAGGCGAAGGGATGATCGGGGTTGCAGATGAGAACGAGGCGGTCCTCGTGAAACGGGATGATCTCGATCTGCCGGGCTTTCTGGGGGTAGGCGACGAGGCCGAGGTCGACTGCATTGTGGACGATGTCGTCGTAGACGAGGTTGGACCGGCGGTATTCGACGCGGACGTTGACGGAGGGGAAGTCCTTGAGGAAGCGGGTGATGTAGGGCGGGAGTTCGTGCAGGCCGATGCTGTAGATAGTGGAGATATGAATAGTGCCGCTGATGATTTTGCGCATCTCCTGAAGTTCGCTGACGAGTTTTTCATAGCGGAAGAGGATGTCCTTGGCGCTGTCGTAGAGTTTCTGGCCTTCGCGTGTGAGCCGGAACTGCTTTTGGCTTCGGTCGACGATGAGGACGTTGAAGTGGCGCTCCATGGAGCGGAGCTGTTGGCTGACAGCGGACTGTGTGACGCCGTTGAGCTTGGCCGCGCGGGAGAAACTCTGGCTTTCGACGAGGTCCGAGAAGATTTTGAAGTTTTCGATGTGCATCTTGCCCAAGGGGTATTTTCGTGGTTTACTCCTGATGTTATTCAGCTACTGATATTAAGGCGGCTAATGATTTTCAAGGTTTAAATTTAGATAAAATGATGACAGATCCGGAGGGGTTCGACCGTCGGCTCGGGGAGGTTCGTCTACGCATCGCTCGGGCGGCGGAACGGGCGGGGCGTGACGCGGGTGAAATCACGCTTATGGCGGTGACAAAGACGCACGGGCCGGAAGCGGTGGACTTGGCGGCGGAAGCGGGTTTACGGCACATCGGCGAGAACCGGGTGCAGGAGGCGGCGAAGAAGCAGCACGGGGTGAAAGCGGAGGTTTTCTGGGAACTGATCGGCCCTTTGCAGTCAAACAAGGCGCGGCTGGCGGCGGCCCACTTTGATCGGGTACAAACGGTGGACCGGCCGAAGATCGTGCGGGCGCTCGACCGGGCCTGCGGGGAGCTGGGGCGCTCGGAGCTGCCGGTCCTGGTGCAGGTGAATGTGAGTGAGGACCCCCGGAAGGCGGGGGTTTCCGTGGCGGAGGCATCCGCTTTGGCGGAGTCGGTGCATGCGGCGAAGCATCTGCGGCTGGAGGGGCTAATGACCCTTCCGGCGCTGGACGATGATCCAGAGGTGGCGCGGCGGGCCTTTGCCGGCCTGCGTGAGTTGCGCGACCGGCTGGCGGACGGGCTCGGGGTGCCGCTTTCGGTGTTGTCGATGGGGATGACGGGTGACCTTGAGGCAGCGGTCGAGGAGGGGAGTACGTTATTGCGCGTGGGCACGGCGCTTTTCGGCGAGCGGGAGACCGGGTTCGACGCTTGAGTCCGTTGAACGGATGTTGTTCAATCGTGCTCTTAGAATGAAAGCGGGCGAGCTGCGGCGGAACGGGTTGTTTGGCGCTGGCATCCGCCGGAGAAAACCATGAAAAAACTTTTCAAGACCTTTCTTGCATTCGTCGCGGCGGCGTTTGGCGTCCTGCTGACGGTTTTTTTGATCTTCTATTTCAGCGCGGGTCTGCAGAAGCGCCTTGTGCTGGAGCAGTTGAACAGCCGTCCGGGAGTGACGGCGCAGGCGGATCACATCCGTTTCACGCTGACCGGCGGGGAAGTGCGTAATCTCTTCGTCATGGCGGGGGCCGACGGGCTGAGCCTTGAGGAGATGACGCTCCGCTTTTCGCCGTTCCGTCTTTTGCGAGGCGAGGTGGCGGTGCGCGAGGCGGAGGTGCGCAATCTCCTTGTTGATATTTCGCAAGTCGGGGGTCGCGGGTTCGCGCGCGCCTTCGACGCGGACGTCCGGCACGTTGAGACGTATCCGCCCGATCCGGCGCGGCGCGATGCTCCCGACCGCTTCGAGGGCGTGCTCTCGATGAGCCGCGAGGCGGCGCCGAAACTCGTCATCGGACGGATCGAGATGAACGGCACGTTACTCATGCCGGAGCAAACGGAATTCGATCTATCGGTGCGCCTCGTCGACTGGAAACCGGACGACGCGGGCACGCTGGCCGTCGAGTTGGCGGGGCGCAGCCGTAGCGCGGCCGCACCGGTGACGGAGGGCGCGGTGGCGCTGGAGGCGGAGGTAAAGCAGGCGCGGCGCGGCGGGATCGAGTCGCTTGCAGGCACGCTGCGCGCATCCGCACGGGAGCGCGGTGCGGAGGCGGCGTTCGCGGCGCGGGGTGAGTTTGCCCTTGACCCGACGCCGGCGGGCGAGGCCTACCGCGTGCGGTTGTTCCGCGAGGGGATCGATTCGGTGTTGGCGGACTTGCGTGCGGAGTGGAAACGCGGACCGCAGCGCCTCGACGGCGAGTTGAATCTTGACGTCGTCGAAGAGGCCTTCGCGGGGATTCCGGCGGCGGCGCAGGTGCCCACCTTGGTTGCGGGGGGGAGCGCGTCTTTCCGCTACGCACCGTTCAGCCGTGAAGGCGGCGTGGATTTGGATCTCAACGCGACACTCAAGGATTTGGCGCGGGTGGGCGCGGATCTCGCTGCCTTTGAGCCGCTACGGATCGAGGCTCTGGCCTCGCTGTTTTATGATCCGGCGACGGTCCGGGTGAACGAACTGCGCGCGCGCTTTTTCCAGCAGGGCGACGTGGAGTTGGTCGGGGCCGCGGCACTGCGGCCGTTCCAACTCTCGCCGCGGGCGGATGACTTCGGGTTCGGCGAACTCTCCGGTGAACTCCTTCGGATCCGCTTCGCGCGGGTGCCGCTGCAAATTCTCGAGACCTTCGTGCGCAACGCGGAGATCCGTGGCACGACCCTCGCGGCGGAAGGCGTGCTCTCGGCGGCGGACGGGGCCGTGCGTTTCCGCACGGAGGCGCCCTTCGGGGTGGAGGGGTTGCGTGTGCGCAGCGACGGGATGGACCTCGTGGATTCGCTCGACGCGCGCGTGCGTCCGGCGCTCGACTGGACGGGGGAAGTGCTCGCCGTCGACGTGCCGAACATTGAGGTGCGCCACAACGGCGGACGGGTTTTCACGGGGTCGGGTCGGTTCAGCATGCGCGATCCCATGGAGTCCGCGAGCGGAGACTTTGCGCTCACGGGCGAGACGGATCTGACGCACCTCGCGGGCATTCCGGCCCTTGGCATCCGCGGCGGCGTGCGCACGGGGCTCGGGCGTGTTGAGGCGCGGGGCACCTTCGGTGAGGCGCTTGAGGCGACGGGACTGCTGCATATCCGCGAGCTGCGTCCGGAGGGCCATTCTGGCCGTCCCTATGTCATCCGGCTGGAACCGGAGTTGGCCGTCTCGGAAGAACGCATCCGCGTGGCGTCGCCGGTCCTTTTCACGGGACCTGCCTCGGAGTCGGCGGGGACACTGCGTTTCGAGGGAACACCGCCTGCGAACGGCGGCTTCCTGCGGTTCGACGCCGCGCTCGATCTCGACGCCTTTGACCTCGACGACTGGCAACCGCTCCTCGCCCTCGTGCCGGAAGGGCCGGAGCCGCCGCCCGTCACCGACGAGCCCGATGCCGAGCCCTTCTTTGCCGCGCTGGACGGCACGGCTGTTGCGACCATCGGGCAGTTGCAGGCGGGCGAGACGAATTTCCGCGATCTGCGCGCGGAGCTTCGCGTGACCGATGGTCTCCACGCGACGGTGCGTGTGGGCGGAGTGAGCGGAGAGTCGCCCATTGTCCTCAATGCCGACCTCCGCTTCGATCCGGAGCAACCCCGCACGCCTTATACCCTCACCGGCAATCTTGACGTGAAGGCCTTCGACGTGACCCCGTTTCTCCGACCGGAAGACCCGCGGCGTCCGCCCATGCTGGAAGGCTCGTTTGACGTGGCGGGCGAGTTCCGGTCGACCAGTCCGAATCTCGACTTCATCGCCGACCGGTTGACGGGGGACTTCTCGCTGCGCGCGTCGCGTCCGGGAGTGTTCCGTCCCCTCGGCGAACGCACGGGCATGGCGGATTCGGCCTCCGGGCTCATCGGCGCGATCACGGGCAGCGTGCGCGAGTTGCGCTGGATTCAGATCGTCGTCGACCAGCTCAAGGAGATTCCTTACCAGCAGATGGTTTTCCGCGTGGCGCGCGAAGACAACCTCGACCTTGTCCTGCGCGAGCTGGACCTCGTCAGCCGCGAGACGCGCATCCGCGGGCAGGGCCGCATCCAGCACCGCGAGGGCGCCGACCTTCTGCAAATGCCGATGGAGCTTCCGCTGCGCATCCACGCGAAAGGGGCGCTCGCCGAAGCCCTGCGTGAAGGGCGGCAGCTTCGTGGCGACGAACCCGACGACCTCGGCTTTCTGCCGGGGCCGGAGCTGCCCATCCGCGGCACGCTGGCCAACCCGGAGTCGCTTTTCGTCAATCTCATGATGGATTCGGCGCAATCCAT
Source organism: Opitutales bacterium (assembly GCA_007123395.1). Taxonomy (GTDB): domain Bacteria; phylum Verrucomicrobiota; class Verrucomicrobiia; order Opitutales; family Oceanipulchritudinaceae; genus SLLG01. The sequence goes on along the minus strand of SKLD01000211.1, from coordinate 28,414 downwards.
CCTGCCGGGTCTTTTTCGTCCGCGCCAGTAGCGGGCGGGCGGAGTGCGGCGGCGGCCTTTGCAGGCGGACGGAATGAATACCGGCGATCCGGACAAGGGGACGTTTTGGACGGCTTGCCGGGACCGGCTGGCGGCTCTCCTGCCGCGGTCTGCGCTGGCACCGGAGGCGGCGGATTGCCTTGAGCGGGAGCGCGGCCGGGCATGGGCCGTGGCCTGTTCTGGCGGGCTCGACTCCGTGGCGCTCGCGTTGCTGGCGGAGGCGTGGTTCCGCCCGCGGGAGGGCGCAACGGTGCTGGTACACTTCAACCACGGCCTGCGCGGGGAAGAGTCGGACGCCGACGCGGCGTTCGCGCTCGAGTTGGCGGCGGGACTCGGCTGCGGCTTTGAGGCGGGGCGGTGGAGGGACGCGCCTGCGGATCCCCCGGAAGCGGCTTCCCGCAAGGCGCGCTGGGCGTTTTTCGAGGAAGTCTGCCGCCGTCGGGAGATCGCCTGTGTGTTACTGGGGCACCATCTTGACGATGTCGCGGAGTCGCTCCTCATGCGGGCGGGGCGCGGCAGCGGGACGGCGGGGTTGGCGGCGCCGCGCCCGGTGTCCCGCGTGCGCGGGAGCCCTGCACGGGTGCGACCGCTCCTCGATCTCCCGCGGGAAGAGCTGGAGGCGGCAATGCGGGCGGCGGGCGTGCCGTGGCGCGAAGATTCGACGAATGAGAGCCGCGCCCATACTCGCAACCGCATGCGGCTCGATGTGTTGCCTGCGTGGAAGGCGGCGGTGCCGCAGGACTGGCGGCGGGCGGTGGCGCGCACGCGCCGGCTTTGTGCGGAAGACGCCGACGCGCTCGACGCCCTCGCGGCGGAGCTAGCGCATGCAGCGTCGTCGTCTGACGGCGGGCTGCTTCGTGCGCCGCTGCGGGCGGCGCCCCGGGCGGTGGCGCGGCGTGTCCTGGAGCGTTGGGTGCGCGGGCTCGGCGATTTGGCAGAGGTTTCGGCGGCGGCGGTGGACGCAGTCGTCGAGGCCGCGCTTGGCGTGGAGTCGGCGTCGGTGGCGTTGGGAGGCGTGCGGTTGGAGGCGGATGCAAAATCCATCCGCGCGCAGCCTGTCGAAGGAGGCGCTGATTTGCTGCCCGCCCCGGTTCCCCGTACCGTGGCGGCAAATGCCGCTTTTGCCGTGGATTGGCCATGTGGCGGCGTGCTGCGTGGCGAGCGCGTCGCGGTGACGGAGGCCCTGCTGGCACGCCTCGGGAGCGGTGCGGTCGATCCGGAGCGGGAGGTGTTTCTTGCCGTGCCGGAGGCGGACGCGCTCACCCTGCGTCCATGGTGTGCGGGCGACCGCTACAGGCCTTTCGGCGCGCCGGGCACCCGCAAACTCAAGGACGCCTTTGTCGACCGCGGGATCCCGGTGGAGCGCCGCCGGAGACTACCGGTGGTCGCTGCGACAGACGGGACCGTACTGTGGGTGCCGGGATTGCTCCCGGCGGAATGCGCGCGGGTCTTGCGGGGCAGCGGAACCGCTCTTAGGTTGACTTACTTCGACTTGGCGACACGGTCGGGATAATTATATGGCAGAGGATTCCTCCAGCAAAAACCAGCCTTTGAGGGGCGGTGGCCAATACCGGATGCTTTCGATCTGGCTCTTGGTCTTTTTCGTGATTTTCGCGCTGCTTTACTACGCACAGAAAGACGTCCAGCAGCCTGAGACGCTCACTATCAGCCAAGTGCTTATGGAGGCAGAGGCGGGCGAGGCGGGCCGGATCGAACCCGGCGCGGTCATGAAGGAGAACCCGCAGGGCGGGCGCAACTGGTACGAGATAACAGGAGACCTCCGCGTCGGCGACGAAACCCGCCCGTTCAAGGCGCGGGGCAAGCTGACGGACAGTACCATCGAGACCTTGCAGCAGTCGGGTCTCTTTAAGGAGGAGCCGGCGAGCACGCTTTTGCGGGATCTCTTCGTGACGCTGCTGCCCATCATGTTCATCATCCTTATCCTCTATTTTCTCCTCGTGCGGCAGTTTCGCAACGCGGGCAAAGGGGCGATGAACTTCGGCAAGAGCAAGGCCAAGATGCTTACGCGCGACCGCGAAAAGGTGACGTTCAAGGATGTCGCGGGCTGCGACGAGGCGAAAGAGGAGGTCTCCGAGATCGTCGATTTTCTCAAGGATCCCAAGAAATTTCAGAATATCGGCGGGCGCATTCCCAAGGGTTGTCTCCTTGTCGGCCCTCCGGGCACGGGCAAGACGCTCATCGCGCGCGCCGTCGCGGGGGAGGCGGATGTGCCGTTCTTCAGCATCAGCGGTTCGGACTTTGTCGAGATGTTCGTCGGCGTAGGTGCCGCGCGCGTGCGCGATATGTTCGAGCAGGGCCGGAAAAACGCTCCTTGCATCATTTTTGTCGATGAGATCGACGCCGTGGGGCGGCAGCGCGGCGCGGGTCTCGGCGGGGGCAACGACGAACGCGAACAGACGCTCAACAGCCTTCTCGTCGAGTTGGACGGCTTCGACGGTCACGAGGGAGTGATCATCATTGCCGCGACGAACCGCCCTGATGTTCTCGACAACGCTCTGCTGCGACCGGGCCGCTTCGACCGTCAAGTCGTGATCGATTTGCCGGACCTCACGGGGCGCGAGCAAATCATCCGCGTGCATGCCAAGAAGGTGAAGCTCGCGGAGGATGTCGATCTCACCTCCGTCGCCCGCTCCACGCCGGGTTTCTCCGGGGCCGACCTCGCCAACCTTCTCAACGAGAGCGCCCTCGTCGCCGCGCGCTACGGAAAGAAGGAGATCGACTATTACGATATTGACGAGGCGCGGGACAAAATCTCCTTCGGGCGTGAGCGCCGCAAACTCATGGACGACGAAGACAAGCGCATGACTGCCTACCACGAGGCGGGCCATGCACTTGTGCAGGCGATTATCGGCGAGGGGAAGATGAAGCTGCACAAGGTCACCATCATCCCCCGCGGGCGTGCCCTCGGCATGACGATGTACACGCCGACCAAGGATATTCTCGGGGAGACGCGCAATGAGCTGCTCAACCGCATCTGCATGGCGATGGGCGGGCGCATCGGCGAGGAAGTGGAAACCGGTGACTTCAGCTCCGGCGCGGCCAGTGACATCAAGCAGGCCACGGACATCGCCCGTCACATGGTCTGTGACTGGGGTATGAGCGACCTCGGCCCCGTCGCCTTCGGGGAAAACACCGAGCAGATCTTCCTCGCCAAGGAAATCACGCGTTCGCAGAACTACAGTGAGGCAACGGCGGAGAAAATTGACTCCGCCATCAAAAAGATCATCGCCGAACAGTTCGAGCGCGCCCGCGGGATTATCACCCAGCACAAGGAAGCGCTGGAAAAGGTCGCGCAGGGCCTCCTCGAGTTCGAAACGATCGAGGGGAAACACGTCCACGAGATCATCAAATTCGGTGAGATCCGCTCGCCCGTCATCGCCCCCGCGACCCGCTCGAAATCCAGCGACGGCGAGAAAGGCGAGGAAGAAGCGGTCGGCGAAAAAGAAAAGAAAAAGGCGGAGGACCTCAGCGGCGAAGGCGCCCCGGCGATGGCGTAGGCGGGCTGATTTATCGCCCGCCCACAGGGCCGTCTGGGAGTTCAGAGCGCTGAAGAAAAATGCTGCGCGTTCGTAAGTTCCCATCCACTGCGCTCCGGGGATAAATCACCCCGGACTTCTACCGGAACCGCGGTGCGAAAAAGCGCGAACCATGCGCCGGCTTTTTTCCGCCCGTCACTTGCGGTCGCTTCGGTTCCGGCAACGTTGCAACAAGTGTCTCACTTCGTGTGTTGACAACCGACGGAAGCACCGAACCTTAACTTATTCCTATGAAAATCGTAGCTTATTTGAAACCCACCTGCGGATGGAGTCGGGGCGTACGGGCGATTTTCCGTAAGTACGCCCTCGATTACGAGGACCGCGACATAATTAACGACCCGCGCAACTACGAAGAGATGGTTCGCAAATCCGGCCAACCGCTCTCGCCCTGCGTAGAGGTCGACGGAGTAATGCTCGCGGATGTAAGCGGAGAGGAAGTAGAGAACTACCTTCTCTCCAACGAGTTGGTGAAGCCAAGCGACTCTGCCGTGGACGTGCCGACAAACGCGCCTTGCACGGATGAAGAACACGCGCGCATGGAGTCGAAGGCGATCCGCTTCTTTTAGAGTGTCGAGCGGCCCCCTCGGGCCTCCGGGGCCGTTTTTCCTCTTGTTTCCCTGCCGCTGGTTCCGGCAATCTTTTTGCTCGTTACCAGTCCCTGCCTTCGGCTCAGCGGGCTGCGATTCACGCACGCGGGATCCGGGGGATTCCGCCTGTCCCGCGATTAAAGCCACAGTTTCTCTCCCTTGGGGCGGAAGCAAAAAGGGCGTTGAGCCCGGAACCGATTGATTACAGACTATGTTCGACACACCGGTCAACCATTTCAGCAGAAGTTATCCCGCCGCGCAGGGCCTCTACCGTCCGTCCGACGAGCACGACGCTTGCGGTGTCGGCTTTATCGCCAATATCCACGGTCGAGCGAGCTACGAAATCCTCGATGCGGCGATTACGGGCCTCAAAAACCTTGCGCACCGTGGCGCGATCGACGCTGACGCAGTGACGGGCGACGGAGCCGGCGTCCTCACGCAGATACCTCACGAGTTGTTCCTCGGATTCCTTGAGGCGCGGAGAATCCAGCTGAAGCGTAAAGAGGACCTCGGCGTGGGGATGATTTTTTTGCCTCGCGGAAGCAAAAAGGCGGTCGAGCGTGCGCGTGCGCTCGTCGAAGCGGCCATCGCGGCGGAAAAGGGTCTGAAGTTCCTCGCGTGGCGGGATGTGCCGGTCGACAACTCCTGTCTCGGGCGCAAGGCGGAGAACACCCGGCCGGAAATCGGACAGGTGCTCGTCTCGCGCTCCGGAGATTTTTCGCAGGCGGAGTTCGAGCGGAAGCTTCTCCTCGTGCAAAAAGCCTGCATGCGCCGCGCCGCCGAGGAATCGCTGGCCGGCTTCTACGTGGTGAGCTTCTCCTGCCGCACGATTACCTACAAGGGCCTGCTCAACGCCCCGCAGGTGCGGCGGTTCTACAGGGACCTGAAATCGCCGAAGTTCAAGACGGCTTTTGCCATATTCCATCAGCGCTTCGCCACAAACACCTTTCCGGACTGGGTCCTCGCCCAGCCTTTCCGCATGCTCGCCCACAACGGTGAGATCAACACCATCCGCGGCAACCGCAACAACATGAAGGCGCGGGAGTATTCCTCCGACCACGGCGTCTGGGGCGACCGCTACAAGGATCTGGTCCCGCTCGTGGAGGAGAACATGTCCGATAGCGCAAGCTTCGACAACTGCCTTCATGTCATGACTGTCGGCGGGAGGCCCGTCACGCAGGGCGTCTCCATCATGATGCCGACGGCATGGGAGGAGAACAAGGAGATGAGTGAATCCGTGCGGAACTACTACCGCTACCACTCCGTTGTTATGGAGCCGTGGGACGGCCCGGCCGCTATTGTCTTCAGCGACGGGCGCTATGTGGGTGCCTCGCTCGACCGCAACGGTCTGCGCCCCGCGCGCTTCAAGGTGTATGAGGACGGCACGGTCATTCTCGCTTCGGAGGTGGGCCTGATTCCGAAATGGCCTTCCCGTGTCGTGCAGTCCGGTCGTCTTGGTCCGGGCAAAATGATGGCTATCGATCTGGAAGAGTGCCGTCTGATTGAAGACGACGAACTCATGGAAGACCTCGCCGCGCAGGCGGATTACGGGGCGTGGTGCGAGCGCTCCATCCACGAACTGGCTGCCTTTGTCAAAGAGCCCGCCGACTACAGCAAGGGAAGCGTGCCGCCGGAGCGGATCACTAACCTGCGGGTTGCATTCGGCTACGACCTTGACGAGGAAAACGTTATCCTTAAGCCGATGGTCGACACTGCCAAGGAGCCGATCGGTTCCATGGGTGACGACACTCCGTTGGCCGTCCTGTCCCGCCGTCCCCGCCTCATCTATACCTACTTCAAACAGCTCTTCGCGCAGGTGACCAACCCGGCCATCGATTCGTTGCGTGAGCGGTTGGTCATGTCGAAAAAAATGGCCCTCGGCGGCCGCCTCGGCCTCTTCGACGACATGGTGCATGAGCACGATGTCATCGCTCTTGAATCGCCCGTGCTTTTCGACCACGAGTTCGAAGCCGTCGTGCAGTCGGGATTTCTCAAGAACGGCGTTCTCCGCGTCGACGCCACCTTTCCGCGGGCGGAAGGCCCCGCCGGGCTCAAGGCGGCCCTCGACCGTTTGCGGCGGGAGGTGCGTGAGTCCGCCGGGAGCGGAGGCATCCGCATCGTCGTTGTCTCCGACCGAGCCACGGACGCCGACCGCGCTGCCGTACCCGCGCTGCTCGCGGTCGGCGCCGTCCACAGTGAACTCGTGCGCGCAGGCCAGCGCATCAACTGCGATATCGTGTGCGAAACAGGCGAGGTGCGCGATGTCCACCAGACGGCATGTGTTCTCGGCTTCGGTGCCAACGCCGTGTACCCATACCTTGCCCTTGACATCGTCCGCAAGATCGCCGCCTCAGCCGCTGAGGACGACGGTACCGGTGCCGACGGCAACGGAAAGGAGCGCGGGGTGAGGGATCCGTTGAAGGCACTCGACAACTACCGCAAAGCCATCGACGCCGGCATCCTCAAGATCATGTCGAAGATGGGGATCAGCACCCTCTTCAGCTACCAAGGGGCGAAGGTTTTTGAGGCGATTGGCATCAGCCAAGAGGTGATCGACGAATGCTTCTCCGGCACAGCCTGTCCCATTAGCGGCATCGGCTACGAGCAATTGGGAGCCGAAGTGCTCGCACGTCACGCCGACGCCTTCCCCGTGGATCATGCGCCGGAGCTTTGGCACGAGGGTTATTACGCCGTGAACAAACGCGCCCCTGGCGAATTCCATGCCTGGAGTTCGAAGGTGGTCTCCGGAATGAACACGTTTCTCCGTAAAGGCGGGGATTACAAGGCCTTTGCGGACTACCGCGCGGCGAGCGACTCGCACACGCCGGTATCCATCAAAGATCTCCTGCGCTTCAAATACGCGCCGGAGCGGGTACCGCTCGATGAGATCGAACCCGTTGAGGAAATCCGTCGCCGCTTCACCACGGCGGGCATGTCATTGGGTGCGCTTTCGCCTGAAATGCACGAGACGCTCGCCATCGCCATGAACAGTATCGGCGGCAAGTCCAATTCCGGTGAAGGCGGCGAAGACCCCATCCGCTACAAGCCCTACGAAGACGGGCGCAACGCCAACAGCGCCATCAAGCAAGTAGCGAGCGGACGTTTCGGCGTGACGGCGGAATACCTTGCCAACGCCAAAGAGATTGAGATCAAAATCGCACAGGGCGCGAAGCCGGGCGAGGGCGGCCAGATCATGGGCATCAAGGTCAGTCCGCTTATCGCGCGCCTGCGCTACAGCGTGCCCGGGGTGACACTTATCTCGCCGCCGCCGCATCACGACATTTATTCCATCGAAGACCTTGCGCAGCTCATCTTTGACCTAAAGGAGGTCAATCCGCGGGCCAAGGTGTGTGTCAAACTCGTCTCCAGCTCCGGCGTGGGTACAATCGCCGCGGGTGTAGCCAAGGCCTACGCCGACGTCATTCTCATTTCGGGTCACGACGGGGGAACCGGGGCTTCGCCGTATTCCTCCATCAAGAACGCCGGATCGGCGTGGGAGATCGGTCTTGCCGAAGCGCACCAGGTGCTCATGCTCAACGACCTACGCACGCGCGTGACGCTGCGCACCGACGGCGGCATGAAGACCGGCCGCGATATCGTCATCGCCGCCCTCCTCGGGGCCGAGGAATACAATTTCGGCACCTCCGCGCTCATCGCGGGCGGGTGCGCCATGTTCCGCGTATGCCACCTCAACACTTGCCCGGTCGGCGTCGCCACCCAGCGCGAGGATCTGCGCGCGAAGTTTCGCGGCAAGCCGGAGTATATCGTCAACTACTTCAACGCCGTCGCCGAGGATGTGCGCATTCTCATGAGCCGCCTCGGTTTCCGCACCGTCGATGAAATGGTCGGACGCGTCGACCGGCTTGAGCAGTTGGACGATCCGCGCAACCCCAAGACAGCGTTCCTCGATTTCGGTAAGATCCTTCATTCCGTTGACGCGGCATGGGAACAACCGCGTATCCACACCCGCGCGCGGAATGACCGCTTCGGCAACGAGGGCTCGCTTGACGATACGATTCTCCAGGAGGCTAAAGAAACGGTCACGCTTAAGAAACCTGCCTTTCGCGGACACTACAAGGTCTTGAACACCAACCGGAATATCGGGACTCATATTTCCGGAGAGATCGCCTATATGCACGGCAACTGCGGTTTGCAGCCGGCGACGATCAATCTCGATCTGCACGGTAGTTCAGGGCAGGGCTTCGGGACGTTTCTTGTTCAAGGTATCCGCCTCAACTTGATCGGCGACGCCAATGACTACGTGGGCAAAGGTATGACGGGCGGAGAAATTGTCGTCCGTCCCGATCCCAGCGCGATTTTCCCGTGGCATGAAAACACCATCATGGGCAATACCTGCCTCTACGGTGCGACAGGGGGATACCTCTTCGCAGCGGGGCAGGCCGGTGAGCGTTTTGCGGTGCGCAACTCCGGTGCGACTGCGGTCATCGAAGGGGTGGGGGACCATTGTTGTGAATACATGACCGGAGGCACTGTTGTGTGCCTCGGGGAGACCGGGCGCAACTTCGGCGCCGGCATGAGCGGGGGTGTGGCTTTTGTCTATGATGCCGCCGGAACACTGCCGCTTCGGCTCAATCCCGAGATGGTCTCTCTTCAACGCCTCGACGACAACGCCGAGATCCTGTCTCTGCGTAAACTCGTCGAATTGCACTTCCGGCTGACAACCAGTCCGCGCGCACAGCAGATTCTCGACGAGTGGGACGTCGCCCTCGCGCGTTTTCAACGTGTGACCCCGCACACAGGACCCGAGATTGAGAAGCCGGTATTTGCCTTCGATAAAAATCTACAGGAAATTGTTGCCTGATCCGGTTTCGCTCGTATGGCGAAGACCAAGTGATTATTATACATAACATTGCAATGAGTGACAAAATTTTAAGTCTGCCCGAAAACGCGCCTTTTGGCCACGAGCAAAAGGTTGCCCTTCAAGCGCTTCTTCCCACGCTTACGCCACAGCAGGCGTCCTGGCTCAGCGGGTACTTTGCGCACGCCTCGATGGCGGCCGGCGTTGCGTCGGCAGGAGCCCCCGCCACTGCGGCCGCTCCCGCCGCCGCGTCGACGGTGCCGTTGACGATTCTCTACGGGTCCGAGTCCGGTAACGCCGAGGGGTTGGCAGAGCGTGTCGACAAAGCGGCCAAGACCGCCGGTTTCCGCTCCGTTGTCTACGACATGGGCGATTACGAGACGGCCAAGCTGAAGGACGAAAAGAACGTCCTCATTGTCGTGAGCACATGGGGCGAGGGCGATCCGCCGGAGCGTGCAACCGACTTTCATGAGTGGGTCATGGGTGAGGGCGCGCCGAAGTTGGAGGATGTCAATTTTGCCGTCTTTGCGTTAGGCGACACGAGCTACCCCGACTTTTGCGAGTGCGGTAAGCAGTTTGACAAACGCTTTTCCGAACTCGGGGCCAACCGGGTTTTGGAGCGGGTGGATGCCGATGTCGATTTTGATGAGCCTTTCAACGCATGGCTCTCGGCGGTTATGCCGAAGATGGTTGAGGTCGCGGGGGTGAAGGAGACCGTCGCTGCGTCAGCGCCGGTGCCTGCCGCAGTGCCCGCCGGGGCGGGTGCGGGGTTCGAGGCAACTGCTTTCGCTCCCGCTATTGAAGAAGGTTATTCCAAGAACAAGCCCTTTGCTGCTAAGGTCACGGAAGCTGTCATTCTCAACGGGCGGGGGTCGGCCAAGGAGACGCTGCATGTCGAGCTGTCCCTTGAAGGTTCGGGGCTCTCCTACGAGGTCGGCGACGCCCTCGGCGTCTATCCGGAGAATTGCCCCGAGGTTTCCGAACACATGCTCCGCTGCGCGGGGTTCCGCGGCGATGAGATCAAGGAGATGGACGGGGAGTACCTCACTATCCAAGAGGTATTACTCGGTGGATATGATGTAACTACGCTGAACAAGAGCCTCATGGCAAAGTATGCGGCGATCGCCAAGAACCAAGCTCTGGACGCTTTGCTCAAGGAGGAGAACAAGAAGAAGCTGAAGGGCTACCTCGACGGGCGCGAACTCTGTGATCTCTTTTATGATTTTCCATCGGTCGAACAGTTGTCCGTGGATCAACTCCTCGGACTCCTGCGCAGAATTCCGCCGCGTCTCTATTCAATTGCATCCAGTCTTAAGGCGCACCCGGAGGAAGTGCACCTTTGTGTGGGGGTTGTCCGCTACGACACCCACGGCAAACAGCGCAAGGGCGTCTGCTCGACGTTTCTTGCGGACCGGCGGGGCGTCGGAGAGAAAGTTGGTGTCTACGTCCACGCCAACAAGAACTTCAAACTCCCGGCCGATCCGGACACGCCGATTATCATGGTCGGTCCGGGCACGGGGATTGCGCCCTTCCGGGCGTTTGTGGAGGAGCGCGCCGCCGTGGGAGCGAAGGGACGCAATTGGCTTTTCTTTGGTGACCAGCACTTTCAGTCCGACTTCCTCTACCAAACGGAGTGGCAGAGCTACCTCAAGAGCGGTGTGCTCAGTCGCATCGATGTCGCCTTTTCGCGTGATACAGACCGCAAGGTCTATGTGCAGCACCGCATGAAAGAGCAGGCGAAGGATCTCTACGCGTGGCTGGAAGAGGGCGCTTATTTCTACGTTTGCGGCGATGCCTCGCGCATGGCCAAGGATGTGCACCAAGCCCTCATCGAGGTGGTCGCGGAGCAGGGCGACCGCTCACGCGAGGATGCCGAAGCCTATGTTAAAGCCCTCCAAAAAGACCGTCGTTACCAGCGCGATGTGTATTGAGCGGCGGCTACGGCGGAGCAGATTCTTCAGACCGCGTAACCCGGTTGGCGTTGGCAGATCCATCAGCGTCCAACCCGTCCCAGGATGGCTCATCGGCATCGTTATCCCCACGGCTTCCAGCCGCGGCGGGAGGGCGTAGTGTCGGGCGGAGTGGTGCGCAGGCGTTCCCAGTCGGCGGCGCGTTCCAGATCGTCGCAGCGCAGGATACCGAGGAAGTCGGTTCCGTTGTAGACGGCGAATCGGTCTTCGGTCCGGCGTGCCAGTTCCTTTGAGAGAACGCCGAAAGGCCAGCCCGCCTGCAAGTGAATGGACGGGCGCGGGGCGATGGCGTCAAGGGAGGTTGAGTGAGGTAGTTCGCGCGCTGCGCGGCGGAGGTCTCCGGGAGTCAGAATGCGCACGGGGCCGCCGCCGTTCTGGACGACGATTTCCCGCGGTTGTTCGTGCTGCATGAGCCAGAGGGCGTCTTCGATGGAGAGGTGTCCCGGTACGGTCCGCACAAAGCGTGCCGTCAGGTCGCCGACGACTTGATCACGGAAACGTTCCTGCCGCTCCACCATCCGGTATTCCATGTCGCCCGCGATATAGATAAAGGCAAAGAGCAGCGCGAGGAGGATGTGTCCGGGGCCGATGAGGGCGTAAATCGCCCCCGCCGCCGCCAGCGGTTTGGCCACCCATGCGGCCACGCGTGTGGCGTGCAGGTAAGAGAGGCGCATGGCGAGGAGCGAACGGAAGATGCGGCCCCCGTCCATGGGAAAGACCGGGATGAGGTTGAAGACCGCCATGATCACGTTGTAGACAAGCAGCGTGAGCGCGAGGGCGAGTGGGGTGTAGTCCCGGAAAACGGAGAGGATCTCCTGCTCCGTGGTGGGGACGAGTCCCGCCGCCCAGAGAGGCACCCCGATCAAGAGGACGATGGCCACGTTCACCGCCGGTCCCGCCGCCGTGATGAAAAACTCGCGCCATGGCTCGCGCGGCATCTCCGCCAGTTGCGCCATTCCCCCGATGGGCAGGAGGAGAATGCGGTGTGTCGGAATTCCGTAGAGCCGGGCCGTGAGACTGTGGCCCAACTCGTGGAGAACCACGCAGACAAAAAGCAGCGCGACGAGCAACACGCTCCATGCCGCTCCCCGCGCACCGTCGTAACCGCTGCCCATCCAGGCCGCATAGGCGAGGATGAGAACGAAAGTGATGTGCATCTCAAGGCGGATGCCGAAGACGCGGAACAAGGGAATTGACCATGCGCGGCCCATGAAAATACCTTCGCTCGTTTATTCGCGCCCGGCAAGGCGCCTCCAATTTATTCGTCACCCGCACATCATGAGCGCCGAACTGAAAACGTCCATCCTCGTCATCGACGATGACTCCGAGATCCGTTACTCGCTGGAACGAGTCCTCGCGGCGAACGGCTATGCGGTCGAGAGCGCTTCGAGTGGCGAAGAGGGTATCGAGCGCGCCGAGAAATCGCAGCCGCCCGTTGTCTTCCTCGACAACCGTATGCAGGGGATCACGGGCATCGAGACGCTCCAGCACCTGCGCTCCGCCAGCCCGCATTCGATGGTTATCCTCATGACCGCCTTCGGCACCACGCAGACGGCCATCGAGGCAATGAAGTTCGGGGCCTTCGACTACATCATCAAGCCCTTCGACATCAAGAAGGTCCTCTCCCTCGTCAGTAAGGCGATCAAGGCGCACAACGACCTCGCGAGCGCGCGGGAGACGCAGTACAGCCCCATCCTCAACAGCGACGACTACAAAGAGGGCATTGTCGGCAGTTCCGAGCCCATGCAGGAGGTCTTCAAAATCATCGGGCAGGTCGCCGCCAGCGACGTCACGGTCATGATCACGGGCGAGAGCGGCACCGGCAAGGAACTCGTCGCCCGCTGTATCTACCGCCACAGCCACCGTGCCAACCGGCATTTCGTCGCCGTCAATTGTGCGGCCATCCCCGAAAACCTCATCGAGTCCGAGCTCTTCGGGCACGAGAAAGGTTCCTTTACAGGCGCCACCCAGCAGCGCACGGGCAAGTTTGAGTTGTGCGATGGCGGCACGCTTTTCCTCGACGAAATTGGCGATATGGCCCTGCCCACGCAGACGAAAATACTCCGTGCCCTTCAGGAGGGCGAAATCCAGCGCGTCGGCGGCAATGAGACGATCAAGGTCGACGTTCGCCTCATCGCCGCGACCAACAAAGACCTTGAGAAGATGGTCGAGGAAAAGCAGTTCCGCGAGGACCTCTACTACCGCCTCAACGTCATGCGCATCCGCATGCCGGGCCTGCGCGAGAGGCGCGAGGATGTTCCCGCGCTTGTCGATTTCATGCTCCAGCGCCTGAGCAAAGAGCGACGTTCGCCGGTGCGCCGCGTCTCCGACGAAGCCATGCGTGCGCTCACCCTCTACGACTGGCCGGGAAACGTCCGTGAACTCGAGAATGTCGTCCAGCGCAGCGCCGTCGTTGCCAAAGGAGACACTATACTCACCAAAGACCTTCCCCTCGAAATCGCCGCCTGCTCGACCGCTGCCCCCGGAGGTCCGGCCTCCGACGGTGTCGGGGAATCCGCCGGGGCAGCGGAGGACCGGACCGCCGCCGATACCGGACAGACGGTTGCCGCAACCTCCGCGCCCGCAGTCCCCGTCCCTCCTGTTATCGGTGCCGCCGCCCCGGTTCCCTCTCTCGACGAAGCCGTCGATCAGCTCTACAAACGCCTGCGCGGCGAATGCGACGAAGGTCTTCTCCAAGTCATTGAGAAAGAGATGATCGTCCGCGTCCTCGCCGAGACCGAAGGCAACCAAGTCAAGGCCAGCGCCCTCCTTGGCATGACCCGTGCCACCCTCCGCAAGCGTATCCAGCAGCTCGATCTCCGGGTCTGAGCATCTTCCTGCAATCCAAAAAACCCCGGTCAAGAGCGCGCTTTCTCTCAAGAGACTCTTGTAACCGGCTGTTTTGGATATTTCTTGAAGTTAGATCGGGTTTGTCTTGAAGCCAATCGGGGGGCTGGCATCTGCTCTTTGTTTTTACGCTCGGGCGGTTTCTTAGGCTTCCCCGCTTTTTCCCGCCGTTCGGGCATCAATTCCACCGCAAAAAACAGAAGATCCATGAAACCCACAAAATACGGTCAATTCTCCGAAGACGGTTCTTCGTTTCTCCTCCGGCGTCCGCTCTTGGACCGCCCGTGGATGAACGTTCTCTCCAACGGCGCATGGTGCGACGTTTGCAGCCACCTTGGCGGCGGCTACAGCTTCCTCGGCAACCCGACTGTCGGGCGCATTACGCGCTGGCATATCGACGGCGTGCCCCGCGACACGACGGGTAAGTTTGTCTACTTGCGCGACGAGGAGTCGGGCGAGTGGTGGAGCGCCAACGGCTACCCGCCGACGAAGGAACTGGAGGACTGGGAGTGCGAGATCGGCATGGGCTTCAACGCCATTCGCGCGTGCCAGAGCGGCATCTCCTCGGAAATCAAATATTTCTGCCCCATGCCGGACGCGGGCGACCCCAACCCGGCCCTCGACGGCGACGCCTGCCTGCTCTGGCTCGTCAAGATCACAAACGAATCGGACCGACCCCGCACGATTTCGGCGACGAATTTCTCAGAGCTTGCGCTTGGCAACTGGTATGAGGACACCGCTTGGCGGGAGTTCTACCTGCTCTTCAACCGCCAGTCCTTTGAGGACAACGCCGTCGTCACGCGCAACGTGCAGTGGGTCAAATATGTGGGCGGCTGGCAGGCGGCCAACAGCGACGAAAACAACATCCCCTTCGACCACGCCGTGGTCTTTGCTTCCTCCGCCGAGGTCGCCGGCTACGAGGGCGACCGCTACGAGTTCGTCGGCAGCTACCGTGATCTGGCCAATCCGCAGGTCATGGACGCGGGCAAGCTGCGCAACAAGGTCGGCACCGGCCGCGATGCCTGCGCCGCCCTCCAGCACCGCTTCACCCTTCGTCCGGGCGAGAGCGCCGAATACGTCATCATTCTCGGTGCCGTCGACCAAGCATACGGCAAAGTCTCCGAGCTGACATCCAAATACGGCACGGTGGAGCAGGCGAAGGCCGCCTTCGACAACAACCAGGCCTACTGGAAGAAAGTCGTCTCCACCCCGCAGGTGCGCACGCCGGACGACGACCTCAACCTCATGGTCAATCTTTGGTTTAAGTACCAAGGGTCCAATCTTTCGTGGTGGAACCGGAACACAGGCTACTGCTATTTCGGTATCTACAACTTCGGCGTGCGCGACGCTTGCCAGGACGCCGTCAGCCGCCTTCCCCAGGACCCCGCATGGGTTCGCAGCCTGATCAAAGAGAAGATCATGATCTGGCAGTTCGACGGCGGGGACTACGCGCACGGGGGCAACTTCGTCTCCATGCAGGGTACGCGCACCTTCCACTCCGACGACCCGCTCAACCCGCTCTTCATTCTCGGCCACTACGTGCGCGAGACCGGCGACTTCTCCATTCTCAAGGAAAAGACGCCGTGGGTCGACCCGCAGACCTGCATCTCCGGCCGCTCGAAGAAGCCGGACGCCACCATCTACGAGCATGCCATCGCCGGCATGGAGTTTTTCTGGAGCCAGTTCTCCGAGCGCGGATTACCTCTTATCCTGAAGGCCGATTGGAACGACGCCCTCGACCAGATGGGCAACAAAGGCAAAGGAGAGTCCTCTATGCTCAGCGGTTGGGCCGTCATTTGCCTGCGCCTCTTCTACGATTGCATGGAGCATATGGGCGACTACGAGCGCCTCGCCGAATACAAGAAACGCGAGGCCGGCCTCATCGCCAAAACCAACGAACTCTGCTGGGACGGCGACTGGTATTGGCGTGCGACGCACGACAGCGGCTGGATCCTCGGGAGCAAGGACAACAAGGAAGGCGGCATGATCTTCGGCAATCCCAATGCCTTCGCCATTGTCGCGGGCATGACGACGGAGGAGCAGAACAAGAAGATCTTCGCCGCCTTCGACAAATACCTCGATACCGAGCACGGCAGCTACTGCTTCTACCCGCCGTTCCCGAAGCCTGAGCCGCGTGCGGGCATCATTAGCCGCTTCGCGCCGGGCACCAAGGAAAACGGGTCGCTCCAGGGGCACAATTCCCGCTGGCGCGTGTGGGCCGAGTTCAAGGGCGGGCGTGGTGACAAGGGATATGAAGTTCTCAAGAAGATGCTGCCCTGCGTGCGCCACGAGGCCGACCCCGACCTCTACCGCATCGAGCCCTACGTGGCCCCGCAGTTTACCTACGCCCCGGAGTCCGACCGCCCCGGTGAGGGCAGCCACGCATGGGCCACGGGCACAGCCTGCTGGACGCTCCTCAACGTACAGCAGCACATGCTCGGCGTCGAGCCGGAAGTGGGCGGCCTGCGCATCGACCCCTGTCTGCCCTCGGACTGGGAGTGGTCCGAAATGAGCCGCGACTTCCGCGGCGCCCGCTATGAGATCCGTATCGAAAAGCCCAAGGGCATCTGCAAGGGCCGACTCACCGTCGAAGTCGACGGCAAAGCCATCGAGGGCAACCTCGTCCCCCCGCAGCCCGAGGGTGTCACCTGCAAAGTCCTCGTGCGCATGGAGGCCTGATGCGCGGCGTCGCCGCCGGAGTTTATCACAGGAGCCAACATCCGGGAACGCGCACGGGTGAACCACATTAAATGAAACGTGCGGTCGCCCGCCAGCCCGCATAATCCGTGAAGTTTCATGGAAGGCCGTGGAGGCTACAATACCGCCCATGCGGGTGGCGGGGCTTCGAACTGAAGCGGCTCGCCCGTCAGCGGGTGGGCGAAGGTGAGCTTCCATGCGTGCAGGCAAAGGGGCGGGGCATCGACGGGAAGGGTTTGGACGGGCCCTATGCGCCCCTCCGGAAGGTAGGCGGGGTCGCCCGCGACGGGCATGCCGAGGTGCCAGAGATGCACGCGGATTTGGTTGGTGCGACCGGTGACGGGGTGTGCCACGAGCAGCGCGGTGTTGTCGTCCGGGTTGCGCGATTGTAACGTGAATTCCGTGCGCGCGGGCAGACCGTTGGCTTCGTCGACGGTGCGGCACCCTGTGGCGACGGGTGACGCGGAGACCGGTGCGTCGCACGTGAAAGTGTCGGTTTGGGGCTGGCCGCGCACGCGCGCGAGGTAGGTTTTCTCGACCGCGCCCCGGGTGAAGAGCGGTTGCAGGAGGCGGGCGACGCGGCGCGTGCGGGCGCAGACGACGAGACCGGTCGTGTTGGCGTCGAGCCGGTGCGCCGGACGCGGTTTGAAGGGGGCGCAGGCGAGACCGAGGATATGAACGAGGGTGTTGCGGTTGTAGCGTCCGCCCGGATGCATGGGAAGGGGCGCGGGTTTGGCGAGGACGAGGAGGTCGTCGTCTTCGTGGAGCACACGGATGTTTCCGTCGACATCGGGCTCGGTTTCTTCCGGGCGGATGTGCAGGAGCCGCTGCCCGGCGCGCACGGCGGTGTCGGCGGCGAGGCTCGTTCCGCTTGCATCGCGGATGCGCCCGGCGGCGCACTCGGTCGCCCAGTGCTCCGCCGGAATTTGCGGCAGCAGTCCAGCGAGGAAGGTCAGGACGCTGGCGCCGTCATAGCGTTTGGGTACGTTGACCGGGCGGGCGTTTTTACACGGAGACGCACCGGGGAGGGGGCGGACGGCTTTGTCGATGGCCGCCTGGAGTCTGGCGATGCGGGCGGCTTGCCGTTCCGCGTCGTCCTTGTGGCAGCGGGGGCAGGCGTGCGGGGGCGTGTAGCGCGGGTCTTCCTGCTCTTCGGGTGTAAGCGGGGCGAGGCAGTTGTGGCATACGGCGGATTGTGTTTCGTTCAGGGCGGGGTCGACGCCGACGCGCTGGTCGAAGACGAAGCATTCGCCCTCGTAGTGCGCTCCGCCGCATTCCTCGAAATATTTGAGGATACCGCCGTCGAGTTGGAGGACGTCGGTGAACCCTTCCTGTTCGAGGAGAGGAGCGGCCTTTTCGCAGCGGATACCCCCGGTGCAGAAGGTGACGACGGTTTGGCCGCGCAGGTCGCCGAGGGCCTGCGCCGCGCGCGGAAAGTCGCGGAAGCGGTCAATCCCGGCGGGGACGGCGCCTTTGAAGGTGCCGAGCCGCACTTCGTAGTCGTTGCGTGTGTCGAGGAGGGTGACGGGTCGGCCTTCGTCGAGCCATTGTTTCAACTCGCGCGGGGCGATGCGGCGCGACGGTTGGCGGGCAGGGTCGACGCCCTCAATGCCGAAGGCGATGATTTCCTTTTTGATCCGCACCAGCATGCGGTTGAAGGGCTGGTGCGCGCTCAGGCTGTATTTCGGGGTAAGACCGGATAGGCCGGGCAGCGCCCGTAGGCGCACGACAAGCGCGTCGATGCCCGCGCGGGGACCGGCAACGAAGAGATTTATGCCCTCGGCGGCGAGAAGGATCGTGCCTTTGAGGCCCTCGGCACGGCAGAAGGCACGCAGGTCTTCGCGCAGCGCCTTGAGGTCGTCCATAGGCGTGAACTTGTAGGCGGAGATATTGGTGATGTCGGCCATTGCGGGATTGTTTGTGGGTTCTGTGGACTGTACCGGGATCTGTCGAATCTTCCCGCGCCGGTGGCCGCTCATGCCGCAGAGGTGTCGCCCGGCGGATTTTCTTTGCCGTAGGCTGCGAATTTTAGCGACACAAGCGGACTTTGCCCGCAGACCCATGATTGCAGAGTCGGCAAAACGGTCGGCGATGCGAATTACATTCAGGCAATACAAGTAATATGAATACAGGCTCGGTAAAATGGTTTGATGCTGAAAAAGGATATGGGTTTATCACGCCGGACGACGGCGGCAAAGACCTCTTTGTCCATCACACCGGAATAAATGTAGAAGGCTACGCCACGTTAAACGACGGCGACAAGGTCCAGTTTGAGGTCGGCAGCGGACCAAAGGGTCCGTGCGCGACGAAGGTCGAAAAGGTGTAGCGCGGGCACCTTCAATCCACGCTTGAGCCTTCGCGCTGCAACTGCAAGCTGAAGGCCAAGATGGCTGAACCCCCCGGTATTTCCCCGCTGCCCACCGTCTTCATCGAGGGCGGCCGCGCTTTCAAGCTCACTGACCCGCGTCTCATCGAGCGCGCGGACTATGATTTGTGGAACGACCGCATGTGCCTCCACCTCGACCACCGGGGGCGCGGCGGCGGAGCGTTCCAGCAGCCCAACCCGACGCCCTACGCGGGTACCGGGCGGTGGTTCTATATCCGGGGTGAGGACGGCGGTCTTTGGAGCCTGCCTTTCGGCCCGGTTTATGCCGATCCGGATCAGTTTGTCTTCGAGGCAAGCCCGGAAGCGCTCTCATGGCACGTCGTGCGCGGTGGGTTGGACTGCCGCCTGCGCGTCGAGTTGCCGCACGACGGCCTGGCCGAGCGCTGGGAACTGCGCCTCCGCAATGACGGGAGCACCGCCCTGCGTTTTGACCTCACGACGGCTTTTCCGCTCGGCTTTCCGGGGTTGCTGGACCAGCAGGCTGTCTACGAAGCGGAGGCCGGAGGCATCGTCATGCGCTACTTTCCGTATTATGTGGCGATAGACGATTATTACAAGTTGGCGAAGCGGCGCAATATCACCTATGTGCTTGCCGACAAGGAGCCTGCAAGCTGGTGCGCCTCGCAGGCGGCGTTCCTTGGCTTCGGCGACTGGAGCCGTCCGGAGGCCCTCACCCGTGCGTCTCTCGGGGATGTTCCGTTGCGCTACGCCGAGGGTGTTGCCGCCATGCAGTTTCCGGTCAATCTCGATCCCGGCGCCGACTACGGGCTCACCCTCCTCATGGGTCCGGCGGCGGATGACGCGGAGATCGCCGCCACACGGAAAAAATACCTCGCGCCCGGGGCCGGCCGAGAAATCGCCAGTGCGCGCCGCGCGTGGAAGGATGCATTCCCTGCGCCGATGCGCATCGAAACCCCCGACGCCGAGTTCGACCACTATGTCAACCACTGGCTGCCCGACCGCGTCCTGCGCGTCGGCCGCACGCTGCGTTTCAACCCTTCGCCCCAAGCGCGCAATGCCCTGCAGGACGCGATGGCGGCGTCGCTTATGGACCCGGCGACCTCGCGCCGTTGGTTCGTGCAGCTTTGGGAGCACCAGCGCCGGGACGGTTTTCTGCCCCACGGTCTGCCTATGCAGCCGGATGCCGAAATCATGCCGATTACCAAGATTCCGCACAAGGATAGCGGGGTGTGGGCGGCACCGGCCATTGTCTGCTACCTGCACGAGACGGGCGATTGGGGTATTCTCGACGAAGAGCGACCCTTTGCCGACGGCGAAGAGGCCACGGTCTACGAGCACGTGAACCGCGCCCTGCGCTGGATTCTCGCCGATCGCACGGAACGCGGGCTCTCCCGCATCGGGCAAGGCGACTGGAACGATCCCCTCAACATGGTCGGCCCGCTGGAGAAGGGCGAATCGGTTTGGCTCACACAGGCGTTGGCTTATGCCCTCGACGAGTGGGTGCCGGTGGCGGAGCGGCGGGGCGACGCCGACTGGGCCGCCGCTTGCCGCCGTGAGGCGGACGCCTGCCGCCGCGTCGTCAACGAGCTGGCGTGGGACGGCGCGTGGTACCGCCGCGCCACGACCGACGCGGGCCGCTGGCTCGGTGCCGCCGACTGCCCGGAAGGCCGCGTCTTCTTGAACGCGCAGAGTTGGGCGCTGATTTCTCGCGCGGCCCCGGCGGACCGCCTCGACGCCCTGCGCGCGGCTGTGGCGGAGCACCTTGACACTCCGGCTGGGCCGATGTTGCTGGCACCGTCCTTCCCCGGCATGCGCGAGGATGTGGGCAAGATTGCGCTCAAGACACCCGGCACCGGCGAAAACGGTTCCGTCTACTGCCACGCCGTTGTGTTTTGGGCCTACGGGCTGTTCCAATACGGCGCGGCGGACGACGCGTGGCGCAATCTCCGTCGCCTGTTGCCCGGCGGTAAGGAGGGCGTGCCCATTGAAAAGGCAGGGCAGTTACCCCTCTACATACCGAATTTCTACCGCGGTTCGCAGTATCCCGAAGTTGCGGGGCAGAGCAGTCATTCGCCCAACACAGGCACGAGCGCATGGTATCTCCGCACCGTCAGCGAAGGACTCTTCGGCATTGAACCTCGGTGGGACGGCATCCGCATCCGCCCGCGCCTTCCCGGTCACTGGCTCGGCGCGCGCATCGAACGGCGCATCCGCGGGGCTGTCCTCGATATCCGCATCCGCCGGACGAAAGGTATTTCCACACCGGAGGTACGAGCTGAAGGGCAACCGCTGCAAGACGGGCTGTTGCCGTGGCCGGAAGCCGACGCGATGGTGCATGTCGAGGTTGAACTGCCCGGAGGGTGAGCCTTCATCAGCTCCCGTGGCTCAATGCGCCTGTGAGTTCCCGCGCCAGTGGCAGTTGCGCAGGACCTTGGGCGGTGCGCCGAAGCGCTCCCGAATCCGGCGGGTGAAGTGAAATGGATTCTGAAACCCGCAGGCTTCCGCGATTTCCGCAATGGTGAGACCGGATTCGCGCAGGAGGCGCGCGCCGGCGTCTTCGCGGATACGCCAGAGGTGGCGCACCGGCGTGCGTCCGATCTGCGCTTTGAAGAGGCGGGCGAGGTGTTGCGGACTGGAGCCGGCGTGGCGGGCGAGCGTCGGCAGGTCGAGCGGATCGGCGAAGGACTCGTTGATGAGCGAAAGCGCCCGTTCCACGGATGGATGCCGCCGCGCCTTCCCGTCGTCTGTTCCAAGGTCGGTTTGGCTGAAGGCATCGAAGAACGCCGCCGCCGCGAGACTCTCGCAACACGCCCGCGCAGGGCCCGCCGGAGGATTTCCGCTCTGGAGCAGTTCGCCGATGATGAATTGCATGCGTGCGGTCATCGCGCCCACCGGAATCGATTCGCCGCCGCGGGTTTGCCGGGATTCGTGGCCCCTTCCGGAAGCCGCCGCGGAGCGGGCGGGCTCCGCGTGGATCCATGAGTGCCGGGTCGGCCCTTCGCCGGAAAAGCGAAACCGTTCGCTGCGGCCGGGTAACAGCAGTGCCCATTCCTGCGGGCCCACGCGGGCTTCCAATCCGTTCGCGAATATCCGCGCCGCGCCGCTGTGCACGAAGACGAGCTGGTAGTTGCGTTGCCAACGCGGACCAAAGTGCGCATGCGGTTTATAGGTAATAATTCCCCATGAATATCCTTTTATTTCGGATAGTAAGTTCATTAAAGATAGGCTTTTGAACTCCGCAGGCATGTCAATTTCCGGTTGGATGTGTATACTGTGGCCATGCTTGAGAATACCGTTCCCAGCCTAAGACCGGGCTACTTCACGAAAGACTCTCTCGGACCGGACGCGGTCGAGTTCTACCGCAGTCAGGGATACCTCGTCGTTTCCGACGCCCTCGACCGGAAAAACGTGGCTGAGTTGGTGGAGGAGACCGTGGGGATTTGTCGTGGCGACCGCGGCGAGTTCTCGAAGGAAGGAACCCGTCCGGACTATCTCGCGCAGGCAGAACACATGTCCGACGAAGAAGTGCAGAGGCAACTCCTCTGCATCCACCACCCGCACAAAATGAGTGCGGTGATGCGCCGCTATCTCGCCGAGGAGACTATCGTCAATGTGCTCACATCGGTCATCGGTCCGAACGTGAAGTGCATGCAGTCGATGCTCTTTATCAAGAGCGCGGGCAAACCGGGCCAGGCGTGGCACCAAGACGAGGACTTCATCCCGACTCGCGACCGCTCGCTCGCGGGCGCGTGGATTGCCCTTGACGATGCCACGGTCGAAAACGGTTGTCTCTGGATCCTTCCCGGTTCGCACAGGCCGGGCATTCTCTGGCCGATGCACGCCCACACGGACAAACGCTTTGACTGCACGCACGAGTCACACCGCTTCCCATACACGGACGCCGACGCCGTGCCGGTCGAGGTGCCGGCCGGAGCGATTGTTTTCTTCAATGGCTACACCTTGCACCGCTCTCTGCCCAACAGCGCTCCGCGGGGTTACCGGCGTGTGCTGGTCAATCACTACATGAGCGCGGAGAGCCTCCTGCCGTGGCAGGTGAAGCAAGATACTCCCGTGGCGCAACTCGATTACCGGGACGTTGTCATGGTGGCCGGCGAAGACCCGTATGCGTGGAAGGGAACGGAAGACCTCGCCCGCGCCCATGTGCGGGCGGACGGGCACGGGGGTTGCGCCGACGGACGAAAACTGCTTTAGAACCGATCATGAACACGACCTTGTCCTCGCGTGAGCGCGTCAACCGCGCCATTGAGCGGAAACCACACGACCGCGTGCCCCGATATGATACCTTTTGGGATGACACCATCCGCCGTTGGGAAGGGGAGGGGTTGCGCGGCGGGCGCGAAGGTGCGTTGCGCGCGCTCGGCGCGGACATGCGGGCGGTTTCGCCTTTTCATTGGCCCTCACCTTTTCCCGGCCGCGAGGAGCCGGTGAGCGAAAACACGGAGACGCGCGTCTTCAAAGACGAATGGGGTGCGACCTTGCGCCTCTTCAAGGACCATCAGACGACACCCGAGCACCTTGGCTGGGAGTGCGACTCGCCGGAAGCGTGGCACGCCGGCATCCGTGCGCGAATCCTCCGCGGCGGTGCGGCCATCGACCCGGGTCCGTGCATGGAAGCCTGCGCGCGCGCCGACGCCGAGGGGAAGTGGCGCTACCTAACAGCGGTCGAACCTTTTGAATGCCTGCGCAAACTCGTCGGCGACGAGGAAATGATGATGGGCATGATAGAAGAGCCGGAATGGATCGTCGACATGGCGGCGGTCACGACGGCGCGCACGATCACGGATTTGGAGCGGTTGATGGATGCCGGGGTCGCCGCCGACGGCCTGTGGATCTACGGTGACATGGCCTACAACCATGCCACCCTGTGCTCGCCCGCCGCCTACCGTTCGCTCATCTGGCCGCAGCATCACAGGCTCTGTGAATGGGCGAAGAAGCGGGGTATGAAAGTCATCTATCATACCGACGGCAACGTGAACGCCGTCCTCGATCTCTATGTTGAGGCGGGTATAGATGTTCTCCAACCGCTCGAATGCAAGGCGGGGATGGATCTCGGGCAACTCGTTCCTTCGCACGGCGACCGGTTGAGTTTTTTCGGCAATATCGATGTTATGGTGCTGATCCGCGGCGACCTCGGTGAAATTGAAAACGAAATCAGCGCGAAATTTGCCGCCGGCATGCGGAACAAGGGGTATCTCTACCATTCCGACCATTCCATTCCGCCCCAAGTGAGTTGGGATCTCTACCAATCAATCATCAATTTCGTGCAAGACTACGGATCCTACGGTTAAGCGGGCGTACACCGTGTGGCACCGCTTCTTCGGGTTGCGCCGCATGAAAATTCGGGGCTTGTCATCCGGCGGCGCAAACGCCTTAGAAAAGCGTAGTTCTGCAAATTATTATGGAAAAGACCCTTATCATTATTAAGCCGGATGCCATTGAGCGTCGGCGCGTCAGTGCCATCCTCGACCGCTTCGAGCAAGCGGGCCTTGATATCGCCGCCGCCAAGATGGTGCGCCTTTCGAAAGAGAAGTTGCGCGAGCACTACGCCCACATCGCCGACAAACCGTTTTATCCCGAGGTCGAGGCGTTCATGGGATCGCGCCCGGTCCTCGTCATGGTGCTCAGCGGCGAAGGTGTCGTCGACCGTGTGCGCAAATACCTTGGTGTGACGGACTCCCGCAAGGCGAGTCCCGGCACGATCCGCGGTGACTGGGGCACGAATATGATGCTCAACCTCGTCCATGCCTCCGATTCCGAAGAGACCGCCGCTGCCGAGATCAAACGTTTCTTCAGCGCCGACGAAGTCTTCGCCGACTAAGCACGGTATCTTCCTATGGGGCGCGCGAGCAGCGCTACCGCCAGCGCTGCCATCCCTTCACCACGGCCGGCGAAGCCGATCCGCTCGTTGGTCGTGGCCTTGATGCCCACAGCTTCGGGAGCGATCCCGCATGTGGCCGCCACCGCCGCGCGCATGGCGGTGAGGTGCGGGGCGATCTTCGGGCGCTCCGCCACAAGGGTGGCGTCAATATTCGCAAGGTGCCAGCCCCCTTTCTTTGCCTCTGCCACCGCGCGGGCGAGGATCCGCTGCGAATCGATGCCCGCGTTCACCGCGTCTGTGTCGGGAAACCAATGACCGATGTCCGGCAGCCCCGCCGCACCGAAAACCGCGTCCGCGATTGCATGGGTCAGCACGTCGGCGTCCGAGTGGCCGTCGAGACCGAAGTCGCAGGGTATCTCCACCCCGCCCAAGACCAGGCGCCGTCCCGGCACAATCCGGTGCACGTCATACCCTTGACCCACACGAAAGGGAACCTCCATGCCTCCTACGGTGCCGCTCCCGCCCCGCATGGCAAAAACCAAATCGCCGCACGGGCTTCCATGCGATTTCGCGGTCATACGGGCCGACGGTTGATCGGAAGATACATTCCATAAAGTTCACGCGGGACCTGCCCGGCGGTGTTCGCCCCTTTGCCGCGCAAATGGAGAGCGGACATTCTGTCCGCGTTTACGGCGGAGATAGCGTCGGATTACGAGCCGAACCGAATGCAGGCGGCAGGGCGGGCCGGAAGATTCATGTCATCGTGTTCACCCGGACGCGTCCGGCGTGTTGCCTCTTGCGCGGAGCGCCCCATTTCGCCCGCACTCAGGCCCCGCCGCGGAGACGCTCCGCCCATCCCTCCGGCAGCGAAATTGCTTCAAGCCGGTTGTCCGGGTGGCGGCGCGCGAAAAGGGTGGTCATACCGCCTTTGGCGATACGGAGCGCGGACTCTCCGTCCTCCACCTTATAAAATGTGAACCGGTAGGTTATGGAACGGGCTGATGTCTCCTCGACAAAGAGACGCACCTCAATTACATCCTCAAATTGCAGGGGGTGTGAAAACTGGCATTCCGCCCGCACCCGCGGGAATCCCCGCCCGCCGCCCGGCTCAAGCGCAAACAAAGAGAGTCCAAGATGGCGGAAATACGCCGCCTCGGCCGCTTCCATCCAGCGGAAATAGTTGCTGAAATGAACGAGCCCGGCGCAGTCGGTCTCCGAAAACTCAACACGGCGGCGGATACTGTGGTGCGGTGCTTTAGACGTTTTCATGAATCTCTCCTTACACACATTTCCGTCCCGTCGCCACCAACACAACCTTTTCGCCGCCCCTCCCCGAAACCAATCGTCAACAACTATCTCCTAATTATCCCAGAGCTAACAATAATTTTGATAAATATAAATGAGATAATATAGACGCAAATTAAAATCCCTGAAAAATACCGTAGAATACCATTAAAAGCCAACTTATCGTTCATGGCTTGCTGCATCGCCGCCGCTGGACCTCTCTTCCCTGCAGCAGTGTTCGGCTTTAAACGAAGGAGGGTTGAACGGACATTCTTCCGGATTTTGGCGGAGTGCTGGACCTACCTTGTCGAAGCTCTTTGTTGGAGTATCGGAAAGGTCGCCTCCTCCCGGCGGGAGGAGGTGACCGGTCACACTTGCTTGTTTCTTGCGTCCGGTGCGAAACCCGCTCTGTATGAAGGCGAGTGCCATAAGGAGACTTTCCCTGTCCATGATCATCGTCCTCAAACCC
The DNA here is from genome assembly GCA_007123395.1 of Opitutales bacterium. GTDB lineage: Bacteria > Verrucomicrobiota > Verrucomicrobiia > Opitutales > Oceanipulchritudinaceae > SLLG01. Next base: position 1,959 of record SKLD01000211.1, on the reverse strand, counting down.
TCTGCCGCCGAAGCTGACACACGCGAAATCCTCGACCGTATCGCCGAAGCCGGACTCAAGCCCCTCCATATGCCGGGTGTCGAACGTACCGTCATCGGTGCCCTCGGTGACGAACGCAGGCTCGGTGCTCTCCACTTTGAAAGCCATCCCGCCGTCGAACGGGTTACTCAAATACTCGCTCCCTACAAGGCTGTCAGTCGTGAGATGCACCCAACCGACAGCGTAGTTGCCATCGGCAAAGTGCCGGTCGGAGGGAAGGGATTCGCCGTCTTTGCCGGCCCCTGCGCCGTGGAGGGAAGCGAAGCCTTTGCCAAGACCGCCCGTACGGTCGCCGACGCTGGTGCGCATGGCTTGCGGGGAGGTGCCTTCAAGCCGCGCACCAGCCCCTATTCTTTTCAAGGGCTCGGATTGGAGGGATTGCATATCCTCCGTGACGTGGGACGCGATCTCGGGTTGCCCACGATCACCGAAGTGGTGGAGGTCGCCGATGTAGCCGCCGTCGAGGCACATGCTGACGCCTTTCAGGTGGGCGCCCGCAACATGCAGAACTTCCGCCTTCTCACCGCCCTCGGGCAGGCCTCCAAGCCGGTCATCCTCAAGCGCGGCATGGCCGCTTCGGTGGACGACCTCCTCATGGCCGCCGAATACATCGTCTCCGAGGGAAATCAAAACGTCATTTTCTGCGAGCGCGGCATTCGCACCTTTGAGAGAGGCACCCGCAACACCCTCGATCTTTCCGCCGTCTGCCAACTCAAGACCAAGAGCCACCTTCCCGTCCTTGTCGACCCCAGCCACGGCACGGGCGTGCGCGCCTACGTCGCCCCCATGGCCTTCGCCGCCGCCGCCTGCGGGGCCGACGGCATCCTCGTCGAAGTCCACCACGACCCCAAGGTAGCCCTCTCCGACGGCGCACAGTCTCTCTTCCCAGCCCAGTTCGCCGATCTCGTAACCCGTCTCCGCCCCTTCGCCGCCGCCGCCGGACGCAGCCTGTGACACCCTGCAAGGCCAGCCCAAGCCATTTTCCTACAAATAACTCAGAGAAATTTAATTTGATTCTCTGCAATAAAAAGCAAACACAAGGAATTTTGAAGGCCTAGGCCATTTAACATTCTATTGCAAATCTCAGAGATAATTAAAACATACCGGGATATCCTGGTTGGTTATGCTTTTCGCGGATATATAAGATACACTGAAGAGCGAGTTGTTTATCATTCGCCTCGACCCATGCTGAGGCGGGCGGATGAGCCTCTTGCGGTTGGAGGGGTGAGCGAAGCGGCGGAGGCTTCCGGTAGGGCGAGGTTTGGTGTGCCGGGACCGCAGGGCCGCTTACAACTCGGGAATGCGTCCGAAGGGGGTGTCGCGCTTTTGGCGGAGGTCTTCGCGTTGGATGGGGGCGAAAGTCCACTCGGCGACGGCGTCGTCGACGAAGGTGATGATCATCTGCTCAATGGGCCGGTTGCGGGGAGCGGGGCCGGGTTCGGAGCGGGTGTGAAAGACAGGCCGTGGCGGAACGATGATTTCCGCGGGCTCGTAGCGGTAGCCCCAGTAGATCCACTGAACGGTGCGGTCGTCGACCCGTTCGGCGTGTTCCGGGGTGCCGAGTGCGATATAAACGGCGACGGGGCCCCAGCCTTCCTTGATGCCGGCGTGAAGGACGGACTCGCGCTTTTCGGCAGAAAACGTGTCGAACGCACTGGAGAACTGGCGGGCGCGGTGCTCCTGCACGGTGCCGCAGGCGGCGAGGAGGATGAGGGCTGCGGCGAGGCCCAAGGCGGACATACCGGACATACCGGTGCGAGACGGGGGCATTGGTCGGGAAAGTCCGGTGCGGCTATCCGAAGAGGATTGCGTGGATTTGGTTGAGAAGGATGACAATGATGGCGACGGGGGCGACGTAGCGGATCATGATGTGCCATGCCTTTTCGAGGCGGAACTCAGGGGTGCTGTGGCGGATTTCCT
>SKLD01000164.1 GCA_007123395.1 Opitutales bacterium | reverse complement strand
CTACCGGGAAAGGTCGCTCACCACCCTGCCGCAAGCCGCCCGCCTCACCGCCTTCCGCATTATCGACAACACGGACGGCAAAACTGTCTTCGAGCGCGCCCTGACCGAGCGTCTCGACAGTTGGGAGGCCGTCGAAGGGGCGGAAGACCTTGGCGAAAGCGGCCTGCGCGACAGCATCGAAACCGTCCGCCGCAGCCTCCGCCGCTTCACGGTGCGCGATTACGTGGCCGAGGAGTTCACCGATCCGCTCCGGCTCGATGCCGATACGGAAATCCCATGGCGATACCGGATCGAAGCAGAAATCCAACTACCCGGCGCGCCGGACGATGAACCGCGGGTTGACACCTACCACCTCACGGAACGCCTTGGCGGCCGAACGCAGTTCGGAGGTTCCGCTTCCGCCAATGTCGTTTTCACACTTACTCAACCGCTCATCGACGCGCTCGACCGACTCGTCGCCGCACACCCCGCGCGTGAGCCGCCGGCAGACGCTCCTGCTCCGGCGGACATCCCTCCCATGGTTCCGGACGCCGCACCGTCGACTACGGTGGAGGATGAAGCGGCCGCAAGCGGCGACGCCGATCCGGAAGACCGGAACGACCCCGGTAACTCCGGCGCAACGGACGGGGCCGGCCCGCCCGCGCAATGAAGAGTAAACCACGGTTTCTGCATGCATGCGGGCGCAGTTGCCGGCGGACCGCTAAATACCTTTGCAACGGCTTTCTCTTCGCCACGCTCCTTCTCTTCGGCATCATCCTTTACGCGGAATGGCGGGACCGCCCCATTCGCCTACCCGAACCCGTCTTGCGCTGGATTGTCGATCTCGCCTCCCCCGAGGATATCGAGATTCTCTGGGACCGTGTCGTGCCGGAGGCTAACGGTTCCTTCCGCTTCCACGCTTTTGAAATCCGCCATCGCGCGAACGCAGAACCGATTCTCACGGTCCGCAATCTTCGCGTCCGCCCCGATTGGCTCAGCCTTCTCAGTGGACTTGGCACACCCCTCGAATCGCTCGAAGGCGGAGGCGCGCGCGCTTTCCTGCCCGGCATGTGGTCCGCCTCCGGCGTGCCGGAAGTCATCCTCGACGAAATCGCCGGCTCCATCCACTTCCGCTACCGCACCGTCGAGCTTCGCGACGTTCGCGCCCGCTTCGGACCCGCGCGCCTGCGCTTGCACGGAAGTCTCGACACGGATGCCTTTGCCCGCCGTGTGGAAGACCCCGTCCCGCCGTGGGAGCGGCTGCGACCGGTCGCGCGCGACATTCTGCGCTGGAAAGAAGACATCCGCGACTGGAGTCCCATGTGGATTGCGGGAGAAGTGCGTCCCGAAACCGATGGTGCCCACAGTGTTCACCTTTCCGCCGTTGCCGAAGAGATCAGAATGGAAAACCGCGCCTTCCTCGAATCGCTCTCCGCCCAAGGTCGTATCAATTTTTCAAACACAGGACGTCCGAGCGGCGGCATCCGCGTCTTTGCCCGCGCCGCCGGGGCCGCCGGGGTAAGCGCCGAGGGCATCCGCGCCGACATTCAAGCAACGGAAGGGAAATCCGGCCTCAAATCGAAAGTCCACATCAGGCGCATCGCCTACGACTCCTTCCATGCAGACGCCGCTGACGCTGCCATTCGATTTGATGCGGACACGCGCGTCCTCACCCTCGACCAGGCAAACATCATCTTCGGAGGCATGGATATCCATCTTTTCGGTGAAGCCGATCTTGCTTCACCCTCTGCCTCCTCCGCAGTCGTCTACACCCGTATCGACCCGGCCACCACGCTGGAAACCCTGTTCCCCGACAATGAAGAACTCGAACGCTTTCCCGTCACCGCTGACCCGCGCTCGTGGATCCGCGCGAAGATTCGCTGGCCGGAAGACGACTGGACTGAGCCAACCGCACGCTTCGACGGCGAACTCGTTGAATTCTCTGTCGCTCATGAGTCCTACGCCCACACATTCTTTGAAGGGACGGCAACGTCCTCTGCCATAGCTTTCGCGCCTGTCCAAGTCACCGACCGAGGCGGACAGGGTGCCTCCGGTGCCTTTCTCCTTGATCTAAAAGACACTACCTTCCGCATACTCGCTGACGGTGCCCTCCATCCACGCCGCCTCGACAACTACCTGCAGGGCGCATGGTGGGCCGACCTGCGCAGTCGTATCGAATCCGGAGATACACCCTTTGCAGCGGATGTCGATGTCGTCTCCAACTGGACGGAAAGGGAACGGGCCCACTCCGTAGTCCGGGTGCGCGGAAAAGAATTCACCTACCTCGGCCACCCGGTCACGTCTGCCGAGGCATTTATCCGACAGGGACCCGCGTGGGTGGACCTCGTCGAACTCACCGCGCACACACTCGACGGCGGAACCTTCGGCGGAACCCTCGGCTGGCGCCTTCACGGCGGCACGCCGCCGGATTACGAAGAGCAGACCCTCCTCGTCGATATTGAGAGCACCCTCGCTCTGCCGGCCCTCGCCGTCGCCTTCGGGCAATCATGGATTGACGACGACTTCGCCACGGAGTCCCTGCCGCGTGTCAAGGTGAGTGGAAAGCAGGTATCCGAACGCGGGGGCGAAACGACGGACGCCTCCCTCGAAGTCGGCATCGAGACGGACGCCTTCACCTACAGAGGTCTCTCAGGCGAAATGCTGCGCATGGACGCCCGAGTGCGCAACGAGCAACTTGACCTTGGAATCAAAGAATTGAATGCCTTCGGCGGAAAAGTCGAGGGTAGCGTCTCTATCGCCGACAGGACAGCAGAGGAACTGACTTATAACCTCGATCTCACCGGCTCGCGTCTTGTTTATCCGGAACTCCTCCGCCTCCTTCGCCAGTTTACCATGACAGAGGAGCAACGCGAACAAGCCCCGCCGTTACCTGAGCGCGGCATTGTCCGCTTCAAGATCGGCGGCGAGGGCACCTTCCCGCGTATTGAAGGGTTTTCCGGCCATGGCATGGTCTCCCTTGAGGACGCCGACCTCGGAACCATCCGCCTCGTCGGCATCCTTTCGCGTATCCTTGAACAAGTGGGTCTGCCCCTCGCCTCCTTTACCCTGAATTCGCTCGATACAACTTTCCGCTTGGCCGACAGCGTCCTCCACCTCCCCGATCTCACCTTTCAAGGCCCGACAATGCGCATTCGCGCGGAAGGCGACATCGCCTTGCCGGACCAGCGCCTCGCCCTTGACCTGCGCGTTTTTCCGCTCACCCCCGAGGAGAATCCCCTTGTCTCCGCGCTCGGTCTCGTCTTCCGCCCCCTAACCTACGCCCTCCGTATCGAGCTTTCCGGCACACCCGAAAATCCCTCTTGGCGGTTCCGGCACAATCCCCTCAATGTCTTCCGCTCAACTCCCGAAGCTATTGAAACAGCCAAAGGCGAGCCCCTCCTGCCGCCGCCTGAGGTCATCGCCGACGAAGAAGACAGGGAAAAGGAGGAGGAAAAGACAGAGGAGGACGAAGGGTGAGCATGCCTCCTTCTT
>SKLD01000306.1 GCA_007123395.1 Opitutales bacterium | reverse complement strand
TATAGTTATTCGCCTACCGTCAACGTTCGGGCGTTCCAAGACTTCGCGTTTCCCGACGGGTTTAGATTTGAAGTGACCTTCTACAACAACAACAGTGAAACACTGGATCCTTTCCACGGTCCAAGACTGCGTTTTGGCAATACGGGAGGGCGGCTGCAAACCCAATCCCATGCGGCTTTTGAGATCCTTCTCCGCAAAGATGACCGTGTCCGCGCTGCGTTCGCCGGTGGAAATACGGAAATGAACGTCGCTCCCGCGACAGCGCACGTCCTCACTCTCTACGTGAATGCGCAAACCTCGGGCCAGATCACCTATGAGGGCCCCACATCCACCCGCACGCTCGATCCGATGTCCTATGACGCTTATGTGAATGGCGTCCTCATCGGGACGACCGAAAACGGCATGCCTTTCATGAATGGGGCCGACTATGACCAAGCTCAGGGGATCGGACGCTTCGGTCTCAACGTCGCCTCGACCCACATCGGCGGCGACTACACGTTCGACGACCTCAGCATTACGCAGATCGGGTCGCCGCCCGATCCGTAAGATTGGGCGAAGGCCGGAATTGACGGAGGATCACTCGGCGGCGGCGGGGGCGGCCTGCTGGACTTTCATGTCGTGTTCGTGCTTCTTCGCGAGGAAGAGGTCGGTGGGGACGGTGCCGAGTGCTTCCATGACGGTGGAGACGCCTTCCTTGACTTTGAGCATGCTGTCTTGGTGGAGGGTCTTCATGCCCGTCTCCATGGCGACGCGCTTGATGGCGGCGGAGTCGCCGCCGGCGTTGATGATTTTGGTGAGTTCGTCGTTGTTGCGCATGAGTTCATGGATACCGACGCGGCCTTTCATGCCGTTGCCGCCGCACTTCGGGCAGCCGTATTCACTTGCACGCGGGATTTCGCCGAGCCAGCCGTCGAGGGCGCGTTGCACGATTTCGGCCTCGTTGCTTTCCGGCGTATAGTAGGAGCAGCAGCTTTTGCACACGCGGCGCATGAGGCGCTGGGCGCAGACGACGAGGAGCGAGGCCGAGATCATAAAGGGCTCGATACCCATGTCGGAGAAGCGCGCGATGGAGGAGGGGGCATCGTTGGTGTGAAGGGTGGAAAGGAGGAGGTGGCCGGTGAGGGCGGCTTCGACGGCGATCTCAGCGGTTTCCTGGTCGCGGATCTCACCGACGAGGATGACGTCGGGGTCCATCCGGAGGTAAGCGCGCAGGGCCCGCGCGAAGGTGAGGCCGATCTGCCGGTGCATCTGCATTTGGTTGATGCCGGGCACGGTGTATTCGATGGGGTCTTCGGCGGTCTGGATGTTGATGTCGGGCGAGGCGATTTCGCGCAGCGCGGAGAAGAGCGTCATCGACTTACCGGAGCCGGTGGGTCCGCAGTGGAGGATCATGCCGTAGGGCTGCACAATGCACTCGCGGTAGCGCTCGAGGTTTTCCTGGGAGAAGCCCAGAGAGGTGATGGGCAGCGCGGACTTGGTTTTGTCGAGGATACGCATGACGACCTTTTCGCCGAAGTTCATGGGGCCGGTGGCGATGCGCAGGTCGATATCGATATTCTTTCTCGTGAAGCGCTTGAAGATGATGCGCCCGTCCTGCGGGAGCCGCTTTTCGGCGATGTCGAGGTCGGCCATGACCTTGAGGCGGGCGACGAGCGCACCCGTCACTTTGCTTGGAAGGTGCAGCTTTTCGGCGCAGACGCCGTCGACCCGGTAGCGCACGATGAGTTCCTTTTCCTGCGGCTCGATGTGGATGTCGGAGGCACCGGAAACGTAGGCGTCTTCGATGATACGGTTGGCAAGTTGGATAATGGGCGCGGAGTCTTCGTCGGAAAAATCCTCGTCCTCGGCACCTTCGGTGACTTCGGCGTATTCCACGCCGATGACGTCCGCGATCTCCGCCATTTCCTCGCTGTCGACCTTGGGGCCGTCGTCCTCGGAGGCACCCGCGCCGAGGTGTTTTTTGAGGAGCGCTTCAATGAGGGAGTGGGGGGCGACGGCGATTTCCTCGACCTTGAGGTCGGTCGAGGTCTGGAAATTCTCCCGGCTGGGGAAGTCGAGCGGGTTTGTCATCAGCGCGGCCGCTGAAACGGGGGACAACCGCTTGTAGGGGAGGATCTGGGTGCGGCGGATGATGGCCTCGCCGACGGCGGCGATCAGGTTCTCGTCAATCTCGATATCGTCTTCGTTGAGGACAAGCCGGCTCTCCGTGAAGCGCGCGACGAATTTGGCTGTCTCGTGGTCGTCGGGACGGTATCCGGGATCGAGAGCGCGCTGGAGAAGAGGCGCGGAATACTCCGCCACCTCCTCGAGGAAGGCGAGGTCGGAGTCCGTGAAGACGTCGTCGTCGGCAAAGGGCTCTTTGTTCAGCACCTGGATGGCGCCGACGACCCGCGTCGACGTCTTGAGCGGCACGGTCAGCATGGAGCTGATTTCAAACCCGGTCTGCTGGGGCAGGGAGTGCAGGGCGTCGCCGTCCTCCTCGAAGGAGTAGAAGGCGGGCCGCCCGCTGGCGACGACAGAGCCGACCACGCCCGTGCCTTTCGGCAGTTTCATCTTCAGAAGCTGTTCGCGCTTCTTTGCGAAATCCGATTCGCGCTCCGGAAAGTCCTCCCAGAGCGTGGGTGAATAGTAGATGTATTCGAAGGAAAGCTGATCGTCCTCCAGCAGGTAGAGCGTCATCGACTGTGCCTCAAGGGCCTCGACCACCTTGTTGGCGGTCAGTTCAATGACGGACTCCACGTCTTCCCGCGTCGGCTGGGGCTTGGAAATGACTTTGAGAAGGAGAGTGCGCCGCAGCGCGCTGGACATGTTCTGGTTCATCACTTTCTTGGAGGCATTCTACGGTGCGCGCGGGGGATCCGCCGCGCGGAATTCGGAATGACGGTAAAAACAATTTTCGCATTTTGGTGTAAAGACCTCCGGAAGTTTTGCAAAACCCTAAACATGCCGGAGCATTGAAGGATCGGCGGTTTTACAATGATCGGACATTTGCATAGCCTTTTCTCACGCATTCGCCGCCGCGTGTCCGGCGGCAATGCCCCGCCCGGCGGCACCCGCACGCAGGCGCAGCGGCTCGGCGACGAGGGCGAGGCACGGGCGCTCAAGGCGCTGCGGGGAACGGGAATGCGGCTGCTCGCGCGTAATTGGCGGGCCGACCGTGGCGAACTGGATCTTGTCATGCGCGAAGGCGCGGCCGTGGTCTTTATTGAAGTGCGCTCCCACCGCGGTTCCCCGGTGAAGGCGTACGCCTCCGTCGGGCGGAAGAAGCGGCGTGTCCTGCGGCGCACGGCCAAGGCTTATTTGCGGCAGTTGCGCGACCGGCCGCTGACCGTCCGGTTCGATAACCAGTGGTTCATCAACCTCTCCGGAATCTACCTTCTCGGCCAACACTGCTCGGTAGAGCCTGGCTGCATCGTTGTGCTTCTCCTCTTCAGGGTGGCCGTCCTTGACCTTGTCAATGACGTTCAGCAGCTGGTCAATCTCGAAATGCAGCGAG
>SKLD01000179.1 GCA_007123395.1 Opitutales bacterium | reverse complement strand
GGGCCGCGCTGATGCGCCGGGCGGAGTCGAGGCGGTCGGGATGGAGGACGCTCTGATCCTTTGTCAGTACGGTGTTCTCGTCGTCGATCATGCCGTGGTATACGCGCTGTAGGAGCGTGGCATTGCCCGTGCCGTTGTTGTGCACGATCAGGCGCAGGGGAAAGGCCCGTGCCACCGCGCCGAACGATTCGTCGATCTCCTCCGCGATGTAGGCGCCGCCTTCGTCCTGCGCGAGTCCGCCGGTGCCGTCGACGGCGTAGTCGACGAGGTAGTGCGCGACTTCGCCGACGAGGGCATTGCCCACCCAGAGCCCCTCCGTGGAGGCGATCCCGGCGGTGACGGGCAGGTCGATATCGGTCATGCCGGCGTCGTCGCTGAGACGCAGGACGCCGGCGAAGTGGTCGCCGGGGAAACCGTTGAGGGCGAAGCGGTCGATGCCGACAACGACTTCGATGTTCGCGCCCGGCTGGCCTTTCGGGGCGAGGGTGAACTCGCCGTCCTCTTCGCTGAAGCGGGTGAAGGGGTAGGTGAGGTCGCTGAGGTCTAGGTCGCCGCGGAGAATGAGCGGCACGTTGCCAATGACGACGGGCTCGCCCGCCGGGGCGGGTTCGGAGGCGAGGAGGCGGGCCGTGACCGTCACGGGTTCGTCAATACGGTTGCGCAGGCGGATGCGGAACTGCCCGCGCTGTGTGCCGAAGTGGATACCGTCGGGCCGCTGCAACTCCACTTCAAAGGGGCCGAAGTAGCGGTTGTATTCCTCGGACCGTACCCAGTAGGCTTGGTTGCGGTGCAGCGGCGTATTGCGCAGTTGCGGCGAGTGGATGCGTTGCGGATTGGTCGCGCTGAAGGGACCGCCGACGTAGCGGTAGATTTCCGCGTGGTCGTGCAGGGACCGCGCGGGCCCGAGGAAGTCGCCCCACGTCGGTGGGTCCGTCTTGGGCGTGGGAAAGCCGATGAAATTCATGCCCGAGCTGGTCCAGTGCTGCGCCGGCGGTACCGGCTTGCCGACGAGGGTCCATGTGTAGTCCGGCGAGCCTTCGGCCACGCGCACAAGCGCCGCAGCGTTGCCCGGCAGCCGCTGCATGGGCGAGGCCCCCGCCCAATAGCGGTCCCATCGCAGCCACTCCGTGCTGCCCGACTGCGGGGCCTGAAGGGAGTCGAAGAACTGCAGGGCCGGACCCGGCGGCGCCCACACCCAGATTTCCTCAATGGGGTTGTCCGGATCGCTCCCGACAAGCTGGTTGAGCGTGGCGTGGGAGGCGTCGATGTGGAAATAAACGGCGTTCCAGCCCGCCTTGAGATTGTACTGTTCGGTGACCCATTGCGCGTGGGACGTCAGGCACGCAAGACACAGGACCACCATTACCGAAAGGCCGTGGATTCGGGCCGGAGGACGCGTTTTCATATTGTGACGGGAGACTGATGGACAGACAGGATACCGTTCCGGCGGGAACGGGTTGGAGATGGCATTCAAACCGGCCCCGTCGAACACGACATTGAGCGGCGGTAGTTAGACAATAATCCGCTGCACAATGACGTTATCGCGTTACCGCAGGAAAACCGAAATAAGCTATAACGTCAGGCAACGGGGGCATGTCAAGGATTCTTATAGAAAAAATTAGTAGGGTTAATGCCCCGTGCGCTCCGGAAACACGGCGGACCCGGCCCGCACCGATTGCGATGCCGTGATCATGCTTACCGAAGCCGTTCAGACATTCATGCTGACTCTTTTCGTGCCGACCAAGTCAATCCCCTTGGCATCGAGCCGTGCCTCCACCCGCCAGCGAACCCTCCGGCGCGAGTTACTCAATACGCTCGCGACCATCTGGATGCTCTTGGCCAGTGCTTGGGCTTTCTGCTCCAACTCGCTTTGCTTCGGTAGCCCGTTACTTCCGGGCCATGTCAAGCATTCCACAATCTACGAGTAGACTAACCCGCAATGGCACTCGAATAAGCGGCTGGCTCGCAGGAGGGCGGGTCTTCAGACCGCGTAAGGCCGTGGACAGGCTCAACGACCTCGGCCTTATCCGAGCGCCATTGAGACTAACCCCTTTGCCCCGTGCGGCGGCGGAGCCAGAGATAACCGAGCGCGGTCAAGCCGAAGATGAGAACGTGGGTGGCGGGTTCGGGAATCACCGCCAGGTTGTCGAAACCAAGCTCGCCTATTGGCGGGGCGGTCCCCCCGCGGATGGTGAAGCCCCATTGCTGCGGATCGCTGAGGAGCGTGGCGAGGTCGGGGTCCGGCCCGTCGCTGCCGAGGAGCGTCCAATCGCCGGGATCGGTCGTGGTGTGGATCGTGTGGGTGGTCCATGCCGACGTGGGGGCAAAGGAGACCGGATTGAAATAGACGAAGTAGTAATTGTCTTCTTCAATCCACTCGCCCACGAAGAAATAGAGGGCACCGCCCTGCAAGTCGGTGCTGATGAAGGCCGTGTCGCGAACCGCGATGCTCACATGGGGATTCTCCAGCAGATTGACGGAATGATACTGGTCGTAAGTGTATAGTGGGTAGTAAGCATAGGGCTCTGTTTGGGGATCCCATGCCGCGAGTAGTCCCAGAGGGCAGCGCACATGGGGGCTATTGTCGATGCCGCCCGAACTCTGCCAATCGGGTGCCGTTCCCTCATAGTCGATTCCGTCGAAGTAGAACCAGTTGTTCGTCATGGCCTCGCCATCGTTCCAATCCTCAAAAATGACAGCGTCGACCTGCGGCGACCACACCGCCGAGAGACCGAAGAGAATTACCGTGTAATGAGTAACAATTTGCATTTTCATCTTGTTTTCCTTTTCCTTTGGTGGTTTTCAGTGGGCACCCGCCTCTTTCCGAGCGCGAGGACGAAAAAAGCGGTGAACAGAGCCATGACAAGGGCGGTATGCCGGGGTTCGGGCACAAGCGCGATCTGGCTGAGCCCGAGATAGTCGTAGTCGATCCAATAGCCGTCGGGCAGGCCGATGACTTGGGCGAAGATGTCTCCGACGAGGGTGCCGTAGGAGGCGAAGACATAGGCGTTTTGCGTCAGCGGATCAACTTGCTCGAAGACGAGGGACGCTTCTTGGATGTAGAGAGTTTCGTCGACGACGTTAAGGTCGCACTCACCTTGCCCGCCGTCTGCAAGTTGGATGCGCAAGGTTCCGCCGGCGGCGAAAACGACGTCTCCGCCAAACTCGAGTCGACCGATGGAATTGCCCGGTGCAATCACGCCGGAGGCATTCACCTCGACCCAACGGTCGATTCGACCGGTGCCGCCGAGGACGGCTTGGCCCGGAGCCCCGAGGGGATGGCCCACCCGCACAATCGACCATTCGTGGTAGGGCAGGTGGCTGTTGAAGAGCAGGGTGCCGGAATGGACGAGCATGCTGCCCTCGAAACTCATCGGACCGGCCAGATCGAGCACGCCTCCCCCGTTTTGCATGACCACCCCCATGCCGCTGATGGCTTCGGAGAAGACCACGTCATCCGAACGACGGAAGGCGAGGCTGCCATGGTTGATGATCGGGCCTT
>SKLD01000252.1 GCA_007123395.1 Opitutales bacterium | reverse complement strand
GGAACGCGCGATTGGCTGGAAGAGGGAGAAGGCGCGGGGATTCTTGCCAAGTTGAAGCGCCCGCCGCCGTGCCGACCCGTCGAATTCCTCGACAACGTGGATCTGGCGGTGGCGCGCTCGCGGGCGGGGTATTGTGCCCTTGAGCATCCCGGGGAGTGACTTCCGCTGCCGCTTTTGAAGTCCGCGAGGGTAATTCCGACAAAGTAGAGTTAAGCGCAAACGGTTGTGTCCGAACCGCGCCGCCTTGTAATCGGCCTGTCTCCAGCGCCCGATCCGGAAAAGACAAAACCCCGTGCGCGCCCGCCAAGAAACTTGTGGCCCTGCCTTCTGTAATCTGCATCACATTCGGTGCATGCGACTGTACATCTTACGTCACGCCGAAGCCGAAGCCGCCTACCCCGATCCGGAGCGGGCGCTCACGAAAAAGGGCCGCCGGACGGCGGAGCAACTGGGCCGCTACCTGCGCAAGACGGGCGTCAACGACATCGGCAGGGTGATTCACAGCCCCTACCGGCGCGCGGTGGAGACGGCGGTGCTCTGCCTTGAAGCGATGGAGACGCGGGTCTCCGCCGAACCGGTCAACGGACTTACGCCCGAGGAAGACACTGAAGAAGCCGTGCGCATCGCCCGCGAAGCGGAAGAGTCGCTCCTCATCGTCGGCCACAACCCGCACCTGAGCCTCCTCGTCTCCCGTCTCCTCACGGGAAGCGACCTCGGCATGGGCATCCAATTGAAAAAAGGCGGGCTCGTCTGCCTCGAAGCCGTGCCTTCCATCCACGTAAAGGCGGGCAACGAATTCTGGACGCTGCGCTGGGCCCTCACGCCCAAGCTCTACATTCCGTAGTACGCAGGGATGGGCGCGGTCCGCGCGCGGCCGGCCCGGAGGATGGCATTCGCGCCACTGGCAGCCCCGGCGCACTCTCCCTCCTCCTCCTCGTCCTTTCGCGGTTCCCGTCTCACCGGCAAGCCGACTGACGTGGGGTTTTTGCGTCGCTGAGCGCGCGCTGAACAGTTCGGGCGCGTGCGGCGGCTGCAGGTGCCGTTCCGATGCGGTTGCGCCCGTATCGTGTCGGGGGCAATAAGCACCTCGGCCACGGAATTTCCGCGCCGCGCCCGACCTCGCCCCAGGTGTCCATATTTCAGGTAAAATTATCCGCAAATTTAGGTAGTATCCGACTGACCGGATCTGTATGCTTTTCTCTTTTCTCATTCCCTCTGTTCGCCCTGTTTTCAACAACCCATGCGTTACCATGCGTTTCCTCGTCTTGCTGCCGCCGCGGCATGCATTTTCCTGATCGATTCCGGGCCGTTGGCGGCCTCGGTCGTCGAGGTCTATCCGGTGCCGCCGGGCGAGATCCTGAGCGAGCGCTTCAGCGTCACGGTCAACGGCGAAACCGTGCCGGTGATCGAGAGCGGACACCCCCTCGCCCGCACCTATGCGCACTTCTCTTTTGAAGGCACGGTGGAGATTGAGGTGACCGGCTTGGAGGCCCACAACTACAGCCTTTCGCCCAGCCAATTTGGTCTCACGCCCACGGTGGACGATGGCAGCCGCATGGTCTTCACGCTGGACCGGCCACGGTATATAGTTGTCGATCCCGGAGCCAACAATCCCGTGGGCGACGCGCTTTTCCTTTTCGCCGATCCCATCGATCCGCGGATGCCGGATCCGAACGCGCCGGATGTGCTCGATTTCACGAGCCACACAGGTGGCGGGGGTCTGCAGGGCGCCCTCAACGAGGTGGCCGCGCGCGCGGAGCTGAACACCCTCTTCCTGCCGCCGGGCCTCTACGAAAACAGTGGTGTGCTCGACATCCCCTCGAACGTGACGCTCTACCTTGCCGGCGGGGCCAAAATCGACCGGGGGCTGATCCGCTTCCGCAACGTGGAGAACGCCCATGTGCGGGGGCGCGGGATCCTGGAGTTTGGCCGTAGCGGAGCCAATAATTTCAGCTTCGGGATTTTCGGAACGGATTCACACAATATCTCTGTGCACGGCGTCATCGCCCGCACCGCCAGCAATTGGAATACCGTGATCCGCTACAGCAGCGAAATCGATATCCTTTATCTCAAGGTGATCAATACCCCCATTCCCTGAGCTTGCTGGAGAGCTTTGACATGAAAATTTTCACGAATCGTCTCGAAACTGAGTTTCATCTCCGGTTAGACGCAGCCGACCCCACAGCGGCAGGGATGCCGGACGGGGCTGAGTTTAACGTAGTCGGGCTGCTTCAGCGCCCGACTTCCGCAGCTGCCGCCCATCAGCGCGGGTCGCATCGCCCAACGCACCTCTCCGTTCCCGCGACCCACGGTCGCGGGCTGAAGCACCGCGACGACGCTCGAAACGCCCGGCGTGTGCCCACGGCCCCGGCTGACCGCAATGGCGCTCGGTTAAGCCACCTTTCGATAGGCTGCACGGCTCCGAAAGCGGGCGAGACGCCCGCGCTCCAAGGGAATCACCTGCTTATCCAAGCGCCATTACCGGCTGACCGTCCACCCCGCGCGCTGATACCAAGATGGGGTCGCGCCACGGCGGGCACGCTCGAATGTCCGGATAGACTTACTAAGACTCCCGCAATTAAAACAACAAAGACAAACGACCGAAATAATGTGGAAGCGGCGTCCCGCCGCTTTATCAGCGGCTCAAATGCGGCGGGACGCCGCTTCCACTCTTGCTCGCGTCCCAGTTATTCTGAGACTCTTAATAAGCCTTTCCGAAATATCTGTTTCTTATTTCTCATCCCCCTTCTGGCACTGGCCCCGCTCGGGCTGCAGGCCGGTCCCGACGGGATCAACATGGTGTCGGTGGAAGACGCCCGCATCGACCATGTGTTTGTCACCGCCGGGGACGATGCCCTCTGCATCAAAGCGCGGAGTTGGGTCAATTGGCCGGGAGACACCGCCCCCAATCCAGCCAATGACAACCGCCGCATTCTCACGACCAACGCGGTCGTCTTTCAGAGTGGCTACCGGGGCACGAAGCTCGGCACGGAAACGGCGGCGGAGGTGTTTGAGGATATTCACTACGAGAATATCTACATCGCGCGGGCGGGCATGGCCAACACCATCTACCTCACCGACTCGGCGGAGGTGCGCAACGTCACTTACCGCAACTTCTATACCAGCGGAGGCAGCTGGGGGGCGACGATCACGGGTTTTTCCGGCCGCAGTCCCCAACCCACCGCACGCATCCATCAAGTCTCCATCCGCAACTTCGAGGGCGCGAACATTCGTTTCTCCGGCAACGCCATCACCGAACACCCAATCTCCGACAGCGTGGTGACGAACTTTATTCGCAACGGCGTCCTCACAACCAATCTCAGCGATCTCTCGTTTAATGCCTTCGTCGATGTGGATTCCATGCAGATCGAAGCCAATCCCGTCTATGCGCTCGATTTCGCCCGGCCGGTCGAATACAGCCGCCACCTCCTGCCTGGCACCCTGTGGGTGGAGGCGGAAGTGCGGCACGACGATGGTCTGCCGATGACGGTGGAGTTCTTTTCCAACGG
>SKLD01000073.1 GCA_007123395.1 Opitutales bacterium | reverse complement strand
CGGCATCGACAGCCGCCGCGGTGTCGGCACCGTTGTCACCCTTGAGTTTCCCCAGAAACACCGCCGCGTCCGCCTCCTCGAGACCTCGGAAGACTGAGGGAGAGCGATGCGCCTTTGTCTCTCTCCGGGCGCCGAACGGAGAATTTTCTTCCAAAGACGTTGGAAATATGCATCCTGATCTTATGAAACGGAGTCGGCGGAATGCCGAACTGTCCGTGAGGCGGCGCGGTTTGCTGTAATGAATATTCTACTGATTGAGGACGAAGAGGCTTTGAGCGAGGTCGCCGCCATCCAGCTGCGGAACCTCGGCAACACCGTGCATACGGTTTCCAATCTCGAAGAGGCGGCCCGGTTTCTGGAAAAGCCGGAGGACGCGCTGGACCTGATCATCGCGGACCACCGCCTCCCCGACGGCAGGGGGATCGATTTCATCATCGAGCGTGTGCGGGACGGCTGTACCATCCCGACGGTGGTCGTTTCCGGTTGCCTGACCGTCGCGGATGTCGCTGTATTGGAGCGCGCGGGTATTCCGTACTATCGCAAACCGGTAATCTACTCGGAGGTTGTGCGCCGCTTCGAGCCGCCGCGCGGACCGCCTCTGCCGCCGAAAAAAGGGGAGGTGCCCGAAATCCGGCTTGAGGACACGGCGCGCCGGAGAGGACTTTTCGGCGGCTTTTTCCGACGCGGTTGAGATGCGTTACGCGCCGACGTTCTTCAGCTCTTCTCTGCGGCGCGTGCCACCGCTTCGTAGAACTTGTCGAAGAGCGGGTCGCTGTCGTGCGGCCCGGGCGACGCTTCCGGGTGGTACTGCACGCTGAAGACAGGGAGCGACTGGTGGCGCAGGCCG
The DNA here is from genome assembly GCA_007123395.1 of Opitutales bacterium. GTDB lineage: Bacteria > Verrucomicrobiota > Verrucomicrobiia > Opitutales > Oceanipulchritudinaceae > SLLG01. The sequence goes on along the minus strand of SKLD01000073.1, from coordinate 2,670 downwards.
GCAACAGTACGGTCGTTGAGGTTGATCTCGGTGACGACCGCCCCGCAGCGCTCGATTTCCTCCTTGGTGGAAGCAAAGCCGTGGTTTTGGGCGGTGATGGCGACGGTACCGTCCTCAATGTTTTTCACCGGCTGGTTGCCGCCGCGGTGGCCGAATTTGAGTTTCATCGTGCCCGCGCCGAGAGCGTGGGAGATGATCTGATGGCCCATGCATATGCCGAAGGTCGGCAGCTTGGGGAGCAGGGCGGCGACACTCTCGTGCGTGTAGGTGACGGCGGCGGGGTCACCCGGACCGTTGGAGATGAAGAGGCCCTTGGGATTGTGCGCGAGGATTTCCTCGGCCGTCGCCGTCGCGGGAACGACGGTGATATCGAAGCCGGCCTTGTGCAAAAGGCGCAGGATGTTGCGCTTCAGCCCCATGTCGATGGCGACGATGGGATAGCGCTTCCGTTGCGCGCTGTCGCCGCTTCCGCGTTTCAGCTCTGTGCCGGGAATGGAAAAGGGGGTGTCGCGCGGTTCGGGTGCGAAGGTGTAGGGTTCGCGGCACGTGACTTCCTTCACGTAGTCGACGCCCACAAGGCCGGGCCATTCGCGGGCGCGTTTCACCGCTTCCTCGTCGCTGATACCCGCCGTGCTGAGGCAGGCTTTCATGGCGCCGTGTACGCGGATGCGCTTCGTCAGCGCGCGGGTATCAATCCCTTCGAGCCCCGGAATTCCGTGGCGGGCGAGGTAGTCCGGCAGCGGCTCGGCGGAGCGCCAGTTGCTCACGACCGGGCTGCACTCGCGCACGACGAAAGCGGCCACCTTGGGACCGTCCGACTCTTCGTCCTCGTGGTTGACCCCGTAATTGCCGATCTGCGTCGCGGTCATGGCGACGATCTGGCCGAAATAGGAAGGATCCGTGAGGATTTCCTGATATCCCGTCATCGAGGTGTTGAAGACGGCTTCGCCGACAACGGTCGCCCGTGCCCCGAACGCCGTGCCGCGGAAGACGCTGCCGTCTTCAAGCGCGAGCACTCCCTGTTGGTCAGTATCGGTCATTGGGGCGCGGATACAAGTGCTTCGGAAGCGGAGGCACAACCCAAAATTCACGTGATCGGCGGGGAACGCAGCGGGCCGGGCCTATGTATTTGAAGCCTTGTCGGGCGAGTTTGTGAAAGATGGTGCAGCGGCCTTCGAAACGCACCTTTGCCGGTGTATTGGATTGACTGCTCCGCCGCGCGGCGCCGTAGTTTCCGAACGAGGTCAAGTGGTGAGACACGCGTTTTCTATTTCATTGAAGAGGCTGCGAACGTTCACTGCCGCGCTTGTCGTCGGCGTGCTCTTTCCGGCCGCACCCATCGCTGCCGCAGCCGAAGCTGTCACGCAGCCGCGTGGTTTTCGCACGCTTCACGTTCTGGAAGGAGAGCGTGGCACACTGCCGCTCTCCAGCCTGACCTCGGCCGATGGTATGCTATTCGGCTCCGCGAGCCGCGGGGGCCGCGAAGGGGCAGGGGTCTTGTTCACTCTCAGTCCGGAGAGTGGGGCACTCCAACTGCTCCATCACTTCAATGCACCCGATGGCCGCACGCCGATGGAAGGCCTTCTTGTGGAGGCGCGCGCGGTCTTCGGAGCGACAAAGGATGGTGGGTCGCGCCGTCATGGCACGCTCTACCGGCTCGACCGCACGACCGGTTCCTATGAAGTGCTCCACTCCTTTGCGGGGGAGGCGGAAAACGGGTTCCACCCCCATGCCTCGCCCGTCCGCGTCGGCGAGATTCTCTACGGCACGACCTTCCACGGCGGTTCAAGCCGGTGGGGCGGAGCGCTCTATGCGTTCGACCTGCGCGCCATGGAGTTCCGCGTCCTCTACAGCCTTACTTCGGACACCGGGCGCCATCCGCTGGGCCGGTTGCTCCGCCTTGGCGACTGGCTTTACGGTCTCGCCTCGGACTACGGACACCATGCGAACGGGTACTATGGCACATTGTTCCGCGCGCGGCTGGACGGTACGGCGTTCGAGGTGTTGCACCGCTTCGAAGGCGGGCCCCGCGGTTCGACGCCCTTTGGCAATTTGACCCACGACGGCGGCGGTCTCCTGTTCGGCTCGGCCTTCGGTAACGTGGGCGACACGTCGGACCTTGGATTGGTTTTCGCTTACAACCTTGCAACCGGCGAATTCCGCGTTGTGCATGCCTTTTCCGAAGAGGACGCCGCCGGCGGCAAACCGGACAGTCCGCCGCTCTTCGATCCCGTTCGCGGAAGGCTCTTCGGGGTCGCGCAGGGGACGGACGTCCACGGCCCCGGTATTGCGGGTGTCCTCTATTCCCTGCGCCCGGATGGAACGGACTTCCAAGTCCTGCACACTTTCTCCGGCGGTATCGCAGGCAAAACACCGGTCGGCACCCCCGCGCTGCTCGGCGAGACCCTCTACGGCGTTACCGCGTACGGAGGTGTCGAAGCCTTCGGGCGCTCCCGCACACCCGCGGGAGGCGGCATCATCTACCGCTTCGACCTAGGTCCACCGGAAGTGCCACAAGTCCCGACAGATTGAGCGTAATCCCAAAAAGAAACCACCCACCAACCAAATTGAATTTCTTGAAGAAATTTGGCTTGTGTTCGGGTTCCGTCTGCCTCAAGGTTTTTCCAAGATGGGAGAAATCAGAATAAAACGTGAGGACGGGCCGGCGGT
>SKLD01000036.1 GCA_007123395.1 Opitutales bacterium | reverse complement strand
GCCTCAATCCGCCCGAGGACGCCGGTCCCCGCTGGTTCCGCGGCTGGCTTCCGGACGACCCCGTCAAGCAGCTCTACGATCAGTTCATTGTCGACGGCGTCGTCGACTTCTACCAGCGTTTGCGCACCGCCCTCAACGACCATGCCGGCAAGCCCGTCCCCTTCTCCTGCAACAACACCTCGCGGCAGCAGTGGACGCGCGCCCACCTGCAGTTCGACTGGGCCATGTCCGAGCTGATGTTCCAAACCGCCAACGCGGAGCACCTTTACGACCGCTACCGCGCGGGTCTCGGCCACGGCAAAGTGCAGGTCATCTCCACGCCCAAGCCGATCGGAGAGGTGGAGGACTACGAAGCCTTCCGTATACTCAACCGCAAAGTGATCGCGCAGGCTTACGCCCTCGGCGGGCTCTGCAAAGCCCCGTGGGACCTCTTCCTGCAAACCGTCGACGGCAGGGGGCGCTATTTCGGCGAGGCGAAACACTACGCCGATCTCTACGGCTTCGTCCGCGCCATGGGCCCCTACATGGAAGGCTTCGAGGAAGCCGCCGCCTACGGCGAAGGTATTCCGGATGTCCACGGATGGCAAACACATCCCCTCCGCGTCGAGGGTTCCGACGAGGTCTACGCCTTCCTGCGGGTGCGCCCGCGCGACACAGAATCCCCCGTCGTCATCCACATCGTCAACTGGGGCGAAGCCGACGACACTGCCGACATCCTCGTGCGCGCCGACGCCATTGGGCGTAACAGCGACAACGCCGTCGCCCGTCTCCTGCAGCCCGCCCCCTACGACGAACGCCTCCACCGGCTCGCCGAGCGGCATCAGGCCGCGCTGCGCGAGCACGGGAAGCTTCGCGGCCCGGAGCAGCACCCCGCCTACCAAATCCTCGTCGACAGTAACGTCCGTGAGACCGAGGATATTGCCGACGGCTGGCTGCGCTTCCGCGGGATCGCCGCGAAACCGTGGAGTGTCCTTGTAATTGAAAAGCTGTAATCCCATGTCCGCCGCATCCACCCAGCCCCTTCGCCCGCGCCTCGTCCTCTGGGTCACCACCGACCACATGCGGTATGACTCCATCGGCGCGAACGGCACGCCGTGGATGCATACTCCCGTCATGGACGGGCTCGTTGAGCGCGGCGTGTCCTTCGACAACTGCCATGTGCAGAGCCCCGTCTGCATGCCCGGCCGCTGCAGCTTTATGACGGGCCTCTACCCGCAGCAGACGGGCGTGCTCATCAACGGGCACTGCCTCCCGCAGGACTTCTATCCGACGGCGCCGCGCATTTTCTCCGGCGCGGGCTACGCCTCCATGCAATTGGGCAAGCTGCATCTTCAGCCACACGAGGAGAACGACCTCGATTCACGCCCCCGCAACGACTACGGGTTCGACATCTTCTGGGGCTCCGAGGAGCCGGGATGCTACTTCGACGCCTACGTTCGATGGTTGCAGATGGAGCACCCGGAGCACTGGCGGAAGCTCGTGATTGCCCGCAGTTCCGCGCCCGACCGCATGCGGTGCAGTCTGCCCGGTGATGAGTTCGTCAACACCGTGCTGGACGTGCCGTGGGAGGCAAGCTACAGCGGTTGGATTGCGACGATGGCCAGCCGATACCTCGCCAACGCCTTCCGGCGCACCCGCCACCAGTTCATGCACCTTGGTTTCTACGCGCCCCATCCGCCGTTGAACCCGACGCGCGAAATGATGGCCCCCTACGAGGGCGTGGACATTCCCGACCCGCGCGTTCATACCGGGGAAGCCGACGACAAGCCGGATCCGCTGCGCGCCCAACTCGGCGCGCGCCACGACTGGACCCTCGAACACTTCCGCGACTACCGCCGCCACTTCGCCGCCATGAACACCGGCGTGGATTTTGCCCTCGGCCGGATCATCGACCAACTCAAGGCCAGCGGCCTCTACGAAGACACCCTGATTGTTCTCACCTCAGACCACGGCGACATGTGCGGCGACCACGGCATGATGGAGAAAGGGTATTCCTTCTATTACGATGAGTGCGTCCGTGTGCCGCTCGTCATGCATTGGCCGCGCGGTTTTGGTGAAGAAGGCCGCCGCGAGTCCGGTCTCGTCGAGATGGTCGACATCCTCCCCACCCTCGCCGACCTCAGCGGCATCATCGTCCCGGAAATGCTTCCCGGACGTTCGTGGGCACCGGAACTGCGCTCGGCGTCGCGGATCGGCGGGCACGAATCCGTCCTCGCCTACGCCGCCGAGGACGGCGACAACGAATCCGCCATGATCGTGACCGAAGACTGGAAGTACATCCGCTGGTCGCGCGGGCGCGGTGAAGTTCTCTTCCGCCGGGGAGACGATCCCCCCGAGGTCCGGAATTACGCTGCCGACGAACCCGATGTTCTCGCCCGTCACCGCGACATCCTCCTCGAACGCCTCCTGCGCGCCGGACGCTCCTACCGGGAACACCACTACGTGTTCTGACGATAGGAACGGCTACGGGTCCACAATCCGGAATCCAGCCGCCTTGGCGGCGGCCCGCATCCGCTTGTCCGCAGTGGCGACGCCGCCGCAATCCGCGACGCGCGCCGTGGCCAGATGCAATCCATCCAAAGTGCGCAGCGGAGGGCTGGCCTCATTCGTCCCGACAGACATGCGCACGGCCTCCTCGATCACAGCATTACCGAGAGGAAAGAGCCGGATTCTCCCCGCCTTCACATCCGCACGGAAAATCTTGTGGAGCGCGGCGGCGGATCCACCGGAGATTTCGTTCCGCATCTCCTTTTGCCGCAGAGCGAACGCCATTTCCGCATGCGTCAACACGCTTGTCCGTAATGCCACGCCGGAGCGAACCGCCAGATTCTCCCATTCACCGGAGTCAAACTCTTCCGCGTAAAGCTTGATCAAGGTCGAGGTGTCCCAATACAGCATGCTCACTCACCCCGCAGTTCATCCCACAGTGCCTGCGTCTCACGCGGAACCGCCTTCCCACGGTGTGCGCGGCGGGTTTTCCGGAGCGATTTCCCCCAGTCGGAAAAGTCTCCCGGCGCCGGATCCTTGATCCCGGAGAGCTTTGCCTTTGCCCGTCCCCGGACGGTGATGACGATTTCTTCTCCGCCAGCCGCTTGCTCGACCAACTCGCTTAACCGCGCCTTGGCATTCCTCAGATTCGTGATCATGTGTGACTACTGTAGTCACACGCTTGCCGAAAGGTCAAGCTCCTGTTCACGGGCGTCCGCTTTGCACCGGAACTGGTCCACAATGCGCAGTTCGGCGCCATTGCACGCGGAAGGGACCGCAGCCTACGGTTTCCAAATCTACAAAATGATCTCCGCATTCTCCACATGCCGTTGGCCCTTTTCGCCCGTCCTCGCCGCCGGGCTCGCGCTTCTTTCCGGCGCGGCGCTGGCCGGTTCCACCGCCGAGACCGTCTACGCCAAGTCGGACCCGCTCTGGCGTCCGGACCACGCGCCGCGTGCTTCGGATGTGATCATGCGCAGTCTGCGGCCCCGCGTCGGCGGCGTGGAGAACGACTCGCTTGAAGCCAGCCGCGCCTTC
>SKLD01000167.1 GCA_007123395.1 Opitutales bacterium | reverse complement strand
TCCGCGTTGAGCCCGCTCCACTGCGCCCGCGAAGCCCCGTAGAGCGCGCGGTAGCGCTGCACAAGCGTAGCGTCGTCGCACATGCGCGCCGCCGGATCGATGCGCACAAGGATGTGGAAGTGTGTCTCCAGCACACAGTATGTTATGATTTCCACGCCGCTGAACTCCGCCGCGCGGTGCAGCGCCGCGACCCATACCTCCCGCTGACCCTCCAACAGCAAGCGCCGCTTCTGAATCACCCGCGATGTCACATGATATACCGCCGGCCCGTCATCACGTTTTATTCTGATTTCACCCATCTTGATGACAACCATGGATAACCTGGGTTCCGAACACAATACAAAATTCTTCAAGAAAAATATCAGCCTATTCCATAAATGAAATCGCTACGAAAATCATTTGGAGACTGGATTAGGATTGCAAACATAAATTTCTCTGAGACAGTGAAAGAGAGGGTGTATCGGGTGCTGTCGGGCTCAGGGGCGCATTGGGCGTTGCCAAATTGTTCGGGGGACTTCCATCGTGAGCCGATGAAAAAGACGGAGAAGGCGTATGCGGCGGCGGGCGTGGACATCGCTTTGGCCGACCGGTTGCTGAAGAAGGTGAAGCCGGCCCTGAAGGAGGCGATGCGGCCCGAGTCGCTCGGGGTGATCGGCGGTTTCGGCGGGCTTTTCGATATCTCCAAACTCAAGGCGAAACACCCCGTTCTCGTCAGCAGCACGGACAGCGTGGGGACAAAGGTTAGAGTTGCCACGCTCACGGGCGAATACCGCTACCTCGGTGCCGACATCGTGAACCACTGCGCCAACGATATCGCCGTGTGCGGCGCCGAGCCGCTTTTCTTTCTCGATTACTACGCCACCTCGAAGCTGGAGGAGCGCGCTTATGTGAACCTCCTGCGCGGGCTCGCGCGGGCGTGCCGGGCGGCGAACATCGCGCTTGTCGGCGGTGAGACGGCGGAGCTGCCGGGGGTCTACACGGAGGGCGAGTTCGATCTCGTGGGCACGGTCGTGGGCGTGGTTGACAAGCCCGGCATTCTCACCGGCGAGGCCGTGCGACCCGGCGACACAGTGATCGGCCTCGCTTCCAGCGGCCTGCACACAAACGGCTACAGCCTTGCGCGGCGGATCTTCTTCGAGCGCTTCGGTCTGGGGCCGGGCGATCCGCTGCCGGGAGTGAAGTCCCGCCAGACCGTCGGCGGGGCGCTCGTCAAGCCGCACGTCAATTACGCTCCCTTCATTCTGCGGGCTTGCGCCGAGCTGAACTCCGCCCGCCGCGCCGCCCAGCGCCGGGGCAACCGATTTTTCGCGGCGGCTCACATCACGGGCGGTGGGCTCACGGGCAACCTACCGCGTGTGCTTCCGTCGGATTGTGATGCGGAGATCGAAACCGGCGCATGGAAGCGCCCGCCCGTCTTTGCCTCCCTCGCGGCGGTCGGGGAAGTCTCGTTCGAGGAACTGCACGAGGTCTTCAACATGGGCGTGGGACTGGTTACGGTGGTCGATCCGTCCGCCGCGGAGGCGGCCCTTGCTCTGGCCAAGGACTGCGGCCACACTGCTTGGAAGGTCGGGACGGTCACCAAGGGCTCCGGCCGGGTGGCGTTGCAATCGTAGACATGTGGTTATTGCCGCCAGGCCAGTCGTTTGCTCACTTTGAAGGAATGGCCACTTTTCCACGCGTATCGCGGAGGGGTTATTTATTCGATGCCTTTTCGATCTGGGCGAGGAGTTCTTCCTTGTTCGGAGCGTTGGCGTGGGTGACGAAGTAGGCGGCCACCGCGTTAGCGACGACGAGGCGTTCTTTGGGCGGGAGATTGCCGAGGGATGCGCAGAGGTAGCCGCCGTTGAAGCTGTCACCCGCGCCGGCGAGTCGCAGGACATTGGTTTGGCGGTCTTGGACGGCGTAGGCTTCGCCCTCCGTTGCGCTGGAGGCGGCGGCGAAATCGGGTGTGTGAACGACCAGTTCGTCGAGGCCGGTCTTTTCGCGTGCGGCGGTGAGGGCGGAGGAAACTGCCTCCGGGGCGAGTTCCGGGCAGTCGACACCAATCCTTGAAAACAATTCCAACACCTCATGTTCATTCAGGCTCAGCGTCATGGGGATCCGGCTGTTGTAAGACCGGATCAGCGCCAAGCTCTTGTTGAAAGACTCGTGCGACTTCTTCTTGATATCGGCGAAGTCAAAGAACATCCGCTGCGGTGCCGCACCGCCTTCATACTGCCGCATGAAGCCTTCGAAGATTTCATCGAAGTTTGCCGTGAGCGACCAGTAACCCAATCCCAGAATGTCGACGTCAGCGAAGAGTTTCCGGATTTTCTCTTCTCCAAAGTGCTCTTGAAAGATCTCCCATGTCAGGTTGGAGACCGCTTCAAGGTTGCTCATAAGAACCTTTCCGTCGCCGAATTCCAGCGCGATCGTCAATGCGGGGTCGCCGAGTGAAAGCAGCTCGCACTTCTCTGTGAAGGGTTCGAAAGCCGGATCGATGGCCTGGCTGCCGTAGAGACCGGGCAAGAGGGGCTTCAGACCGAGGAAGGCGGCCACCCGGCCGGTGTTGATGGCAAAGCCGCCCTCGCATCGGCGCTTCGGCACGAGTTCGACGCCGACACCGCCGCCCGCCCGTGCCACGAGCAACTCGCCGAATTGCCTGAGTTGTTTCATCGGCGTAAACTCGGACTGGCTTTTTCTGACTTCGACGATTTCGAAGGTTTCGTCGACAAAGCCGTCACAGCCGAGGAGGACTTTGCCGCGGACGTTGTGGAGGAAGTCGGCGTATTTTTTCATGGTGTTGCTCATGGGAAGAATGAAAGCGATGGTCGGTTATCGGATGAATGTGGTATCGACGGCGTGATCGATGTGTGCGCCACCAGCGGCTTCAAGACGGATGCCGGCGTCTGTGCGCCGGATGGCGGCGACGGAATCAAAACCGTCGGGGAGGAGGGCAACGCCCATGATGTAGGGGATGCGAGTACCCTTCTTTTTACCGAGGTTCAGCGCCGTGGGAATGCCTTTGCCGCTCCAGGGGTTGGCCTCGAGCGACGCGGCGAGGCCGAGATGGAAATACGCCGTGACATCCTCGACACCGAGCACGCCGCGGTGGCGGCCGTTCCATGGTGCGTAATGGCGCCCTCCGTTTGAGTGCCACAGCACGGTGGAGGCGAGGTGCGCGGGGTTTTTCAAAGAGAACCAGACGAACTTCTTCTCCGGGAAGACGACGGCGGCCCACGCGAAATCCTCCGCATCCTTGTGGTGGAGCATGACGAGGTCTTCGAAACCTTCGCGGGCGGGGTAGCGGCTCAGATCGGTTTTCCGTCCGTCCGCCGTCGGCACACTGTCGAGCCGCCGGAACCATGCACCTTCCTTGAGGGATGAATAGCCGCCTTGGGCGGGGTTTTCAAACGGGACCGGGAGAACCTGTGCAAGCCGAAGTTTGCTTGTGGAAATGTGCCCGGCGCCGTTGCGGTTGAAGTCGAGCATGGCGTGGTGCCCGAGACACATCCTGCCGCGGAAACCTTCGAGCAGGTGGGTTTGATAGAGGTTGGTTTCACCGTCGCGGGCTTCGATGACCTTGGTGATCTTTCCCGGGCGGACACGGGTCCGCAAGGTGGCGGTCAGCCGTCCGGGTTCGGATGATGTCACCTTCCACGTGCTGTTGGCGGGCTCGCCGTGGGGCGGATGCGCCTCGCCGCGCCAAGCGGGGCCGTCGCCGAACGGCGCGCAGAAGAAATCTCCCCGCAGTTCGCGCAGGAGAGGAATGAGTTTCTTGGCTTCCGGCTTGTTTGTCCAGGGAGCGGTGTTGAAGGGCTGTATCGTCCGGCGGCCGATACGGAATTTGACCGGGCCGAGCTGGCCTCCGGTCTTGGTCATGTCGAAAGAAACATTCATGGGGTACGCTGGTAGATTGGAAAAATGCGGCGGAGAAATGCCGGTTGCCCGACTGAGCCGCCACCGTAAGGACAGACGAAACGACCCTCTGCTGAACGCAACAAAAAACCTCGGATTCACGGTCGAACTTGCCGTTTTTGTGCAATGTTACTGCGAAGAATTGTCACATAGCCGGATCCGCATGGGATCTCACAGAGTTGTCGCTTCCGCAGTCCTTGCCCCTTTTCTTGCCAGCGGGCTTCACAGTCTCAAGGAACTTGGCTGATCGCCGAAGACGCCGGCCCCGGCCGCGCCGGTGACCTGATGACGCCTGAGTGCCAAAGAAGTTGCCAACGCCCGCACCATGCGTATGGTTGGAGCGAAATGACGGTTCTCGAAAACCGCGTGGATCAAATTGAAGGCGTGATCGCGGAACTCGCCCATGCGCAATTGCGTACGGAAATGTCGTTGCACGCGCTTTCCAAAGAGATGCGCGAGTTCAAGGGCGAGATGCGTGATTTCAAGGGCGAAATGAGCGCGTTCAAGGACGAGATGCGCGCGTTCAAGGACGAGATGAGCGCGTTCAAGGACGAGATGCGCGAGTTCAAGGAGGAGATGCGCGAGTTCAAGGAGGAGAGCGAGCGCGACCGCAAGCGCATGAACAAGGCATGGGGTGACTTGGCCAACAAGTTGGGAACGATCGCCGAGGATATCGTTGCCCCCAACGTCATACGCTTGGCGGAGGAAGAGTTCGGAATGGGAAAGAACCTTGATCTGATCGTGCGGGGCCGCCGCGCGAGCCGCCGGGGCGAGTCGTGCATACGCGAATTCGATATCGTTTGCGCCGGCGCGGGCAAGGTCATTGTCGTCGAGGTCAAGTCGACCCCCACGGTGGACGCGGCACGCGCGTTCCCCGCCAAGGTGGAGACGTTTTTCGATTTCTACCCGGAGTATGAGCGGCACGAGCTTATCGGCGTCGTCGCCAGTTGGTCCCTGCCGGAGGATGTCTGCGCGGCGGTGAGCGAGTGCGGGCTTTACGGGATGGCCATGGGTGACGAGACGATGGACATCGTGGCGCGGCCCGCGTAGTTGTTCACTCCTCCGGTTTTGCCTTTGCGCAGCGTTCGCGCCGTTCAGCCTCCGAAGGCGGCGATAAAGTAACCCGCGACGAGGGCGGTGCCGATGACGCCGGCGACGTTGGGCCCCATGGCGTGCATGAGGAGGAAGTTGCCGGGGTCGGCGCGGGCGCCTTCGGTTTGGGAGACGCGTGCGGCCATGGGCACGGCGCTGACGCCGGCGGAGCCGATGAGGGGGTTGACCTTTTGCCGACTGACGAGGTTCATGATTTTGGCGCCGATGACGCCGGCGGCGGTGGCGATTCCGAAGGCGACGACGCCGAGCAGGATGATGCCGAGAGTGCGCACATCGAGAAACCGCTCGCCACTCATGGTGATGCCCACGCTGATGCCGAGGAAGATCGTGACGATGTTGATGATTTCGTTTTGCGCGGACTTGCTCAGGCGTTCGACGACACCGCACTCGCGGAAGAAGTTGCCGAGGAAGAGCATGAAAATAAGGGGGGAGGCCGAGGGGACGAGAAGGATGCAGACCGTCATGACGACGGCGGCGAAGATGAGCTTCTCCGTCTTGCTCACCCTGCGCAGTGACTGCATGCGGATCTTGCGCTCTTTTGCGGTGGTGAGCAGCCGCATGATGGGCGGCTGGAGCAGCGGCACGAGGGCCATGTAGCTGTAGGCGGCGACGGCGATGGGGGCGAGTAACTCCGGGGCGAGCCGGTTGGCGACAAAGATGGAAGTCGGCCCGTCGGCCCCGCCGATGATGCTGATGGCGGCGGCCTCAGCCACGGTGTAGCCGAGGAGGGTGGCCCCGACGACGGTGGCAAAGACACCGAATTGCGCGGCGGCCCCGAGGATGAGCATGCGCGGATTGGCGATGAGTGGGCCGAAGTCCGTTAGCGCACCCACGCCAAGGAAGATGATGGGTGGAAAAATCTGCAGATGAATGCCCTGATAGAAGTAGTAGAAGAGACCTCCGCTGCCGTCGTCGCGCAGTTCCTCACCGTACATTTTCATACCTTCGAGGACGCCTTCGGTGGGCAGGTTGGCGAGGAGCGCGCCGAAGGCGATGGGCACGAGGAGGAGGGGCTCGAAGCCCTTGCCCACGGCGAGGTAGAGCAACACCGCGACGACAAGCCACATCACGACCATGCGCCATGTCAGTTCGTCGAAGCCGGTCGTGTTCCAGAGGTCTATGAGGAAGTTCATGGAGAGGAGAGCCTTACCCGATGTTGAGGAGGACCTGGCCCTCTTCGACGCCGTCGCCGACTTGCACGGCGACGCTCTTGACGGTGCCGTCGGCGGGCGAGGACACAATGGTGTTCATCTTCATGGCCTCGAGGGTCACGACTTTGTCGCCCGCTTTCACGGCAGAGCCTACGGGGGCATCGATGGATACGACCTTGCCCGCGAGGGGGGAGATGACGTCGCCGTCTCCCGCCGCGGCGGGTACGGCCGCCGGGGCCGGAGCCGGCGCGGCGGATTGGCGGGGCGCGGCGGATTGGCGGGGCGCGGCCGAGGGTACGAGCGGCACGGTGGTGCGCCGCGGGGGCGGGGATGTGTCGCCGCCGTCGAGCGATTCGGCGACGACGTCGAACTCTTTGCCGTTTACGGTGATACGGAAGTGTTTTTTCATTAGGTTAGGGAAAAGCGGTTGAAATGGTTCAGTAGCGGGGCGCCTCCGGCGTCAACGGATTTTGTGGGAGGCGAAGTGCTGACGGCGTCCTTCGCGGCCCCATGAGGTCTCGGGCGTGCGGATGGAGAGGATGCGGTGGCGGCCTCCCATGAGCATGGAAATGGCCGCGGCGATGGCGGCGATTTCTTCCGGGGAGGTTTCCGCCTCGCCCGGTGCTGCTTCAGCCGGTGCCGGAGTCGTCGCCGCCGGGGCGCTTCCCGCCGCTGCGACCGTCCGCGCCTTCGCTTTGGCCTCCGAGGTAATGAAGGCTCTGCCGATAAGTGCGGTGACTCCCCAAAGGAGGAGGAGCACAGTGAGGACGAGGAAGAACCCTGTGAGGTGCTCAAGGGAGTCGTAGAAGGCCTCCATTGTCTGCTCGGTGAGGGCGAGATGGATCGTCATGGATTAGAGAGGAATGTTGCCGTGTTTCTTGGGCGGACGGGTCTCCCGTTTGGAGAGGAGACCCCGCAGGCCGAGTGACACCATGGAGCGTGTGTCGGCGGGATCAATAACATCCGTCACCAAAGCGTTGCGTGCCGCTTGGTAAGGTGTGGCAAATTCTTCCCGGTAATTGTCGTAGATCTCCTTGAACTTCGCGTCGGGATCATCCGCCGCCTCGATTTCGCGACCGAAAATGATTTTCACGGCGCCGTCGGCACCCATGACGGCGATCTCCGCCGTGGGCCATGCGTAGACGAGGTCGGCCCCGAGGTCGGAGGAGCACATGGCGAGGTAGGCCCCACCGTAGGCTTTGCGCATGATGACGGTGATCTTGGGCACGGTGGCGGCGGCGTAGGCAAAGAGCATCTTCGCGCCGTGGCGGATGATACCGCCCCGTTCCTGGGCGAGACCGGGAAAGAAGCCGGGCACGTCAACGAGGTTGACGATGGGGACTTGGTAGATGTTGCACACGCGGATGAAGCGTGCCCCCTTGTCGGAGCTGTCGATGTCGAGGCAGCCCGCCTTCGCGATCGGCTGGTTGGCGAGGATGCCCACGACGACACCCTCGATGCGCGCGAACCCGACGACGAGGTTCTTCGCAAAGTCGGGCATGATCTCGAAGAAGGTATCCGTGTCGGCGAGCACTTCGATGACATCCTTCACGTCGAAGCCGCTCTTCGGGTCTTCCGGGATGATCTCGTTAAAGCGGGGCACCGGCCCGATCGCCACGTCTTTCGTGAGGTCGTGCGGGGGGTCGTCGAGGTTGTTCGACGGCAGGTAGCTCATGATCTGCTTGGCGAGATCGAGGGCATGCCTGTCGTCCTCCGCGACGAGGTGGATGTTGCCGCTCACGGCGGCGTGCGCGTCGGCCGTGGCAAACTGGTCGAGCTTGGCGTTCTCGCCCGTCGCCGCCTTGATCACCTGCGGGCCGCAGATGAACATGTTGGCGTTGTCCCGCGTCATGATGATGAAGTCAGTGAGGGCAGGGGAGTAGGCCGCCCCGCCCGCGCACGGGCCGGCGATGATGGCGATCTGCGGGACAAGCCCCGAAAGCTGCACGTTACGGAAGAAGATTTGCCCGTAGCCGGAGAGCGAATCGACGCCCTCCTGAATGCGCGCGCCGCCGGAGTCGTTGATGCCGATCACGGGCATGCCCGCTTTCTGCGCGTAGTCCATGAGGTCGCACACTTTCTTCGCGTGGATACGCCCGAGCGCACCCCCCCCGACCGTGAAATCGTGCGCGAAGGCTGCCGCCGGCCGGCCGTCGACGTAGCCGATGCCCGTCACGACGCCGTCGCCCGGCATGTAGCGTTTTTCCATGCCGAAGCGGGTGCAGCTGTGCTCGGCGAAGGCACCGAATTCCTGAAACGTTCCTTCGTCGAAGAGTTCGAGCACGCGTTCGCGCGCCGTCATGAGGCCTTTTTCGTGGCGTTTGGCGATGCGTTCCTTGCCGCCGCCGGCTTCAGCTTTGGCGCGCCGTTCCTTGAGATCGGCGAGAAGTTTGGGATCGATGGGCATAGTCAGTGTCTCCGTAAAGGGGTTCAGGTGCCCGATTCGGGCGCGGGCATGCAGAATTCCGTGAGCACGCCGTGGGTGGACTTCGGATGGAGAAAGGCGACCTGTTTGCCGTGTGCACCGGGCACAGGCGTCTCGTGGATGAGGCGCGCGCCATTGTCGGCGGCTCGCTGGAGCGCGGCGGGGACGTCTTTCGTGTGGAAAGCGATATGGTGGATGCCCTCGCCGTTCTTTTCGAGGAACTTGGCCACGGGGCTGTCCGGGGCGGTGGGCTCAAGCAGTTCGAGGTAGGTCTGCCCGACCTTGAAAAAGGCGGTCTTCACTTTCTGCGACGGCACTTCCTCGACGGCTTCGCAGGCGAGCCCCAGCGTCTTTTCGTAGTAGGGAAGGTTGTCCTCAATGGAGTGGACGGCGATCCCCAAATGGTCGATGTATTCAAGCATGGTACGGTCTTCGATTTTGGCCAGTCTCTCTACGGGCGGGCAGGAACGCGAGGCAAGACGAAATATAAAATTATTTTATGACAGGAGCCTTCTGAATAAGGAATGCTTTTGGAAAAGACTTGTCATGCAAATGGATTATGCTCCAATGCGCGACCATGCGGCACGCTCCATGCGTCCGCACCGGAGGAGAATCTTGAAAGACAGACACAATGGATAAGCACGAAACGGTTGATTCGCTTGGACTTGCGGAGCGGTTTCCGGCGCCGGGGGCGGACCGGTGGCGCGAAGAGGCGGAGGCGCTCTTGAAGGGTGCGCCGTTCGACAAGGTGCTCATGACGCCCACGCACGAGGGCTTTGCGGTGAAGCCGTTGTACACGCGCGCCGACATGGAGACCGTCCCGCATGCGGCGGAGTTGCCGGGCACCGGCCTGCGCATGCGCGGAGAGAGCGCCGCCGGCTACCACCGGGGGGCGTGGCGGATTTCGCAGGAGCTGTTCGAGCCGACACCCTCCATGCTCAACAAGGTGCTCCTGCACGAACTGGAGCGCGGCCAGGACGAGCTGAACATCTGGTTTGACGCGCTGACGCGGGAGGGGCGGGGACCGGGTTCGGGAGAGCATTCATCTACTGGACGATGCGGTTTGAGCGCGGCCACGGCGGAAGACTTTGCCGTCCTCTTCAAAGACGTGCGGCTCGATGCGGTCTCTGTCTTTCTGCGTGTCGGCGCGGCACCGGCGGCGCTCGGTGTGCTTCTCTTTCGCCAAGCGCGGGCGGCGGGTTGCGACTATGAGGTGTTGCGTGGATGCCTCGACGTCGACCCCCTGGGCCTGCTGGCCGAAGAGGGTGAAGCCGCCTGCGGACTTTCCTCACTCTACGACCAGATGGAGGCGCTCATGCGCTTCGGTCTGAAGCGCGCGCCTCGCATGCAGATGGCCAATGCCTCCGGCAATGTCTACCACGACGGCGGCGCATCCTCCGCGCAGGAGTTGGGGTGTATCCTCGCCACGGCGCTTGCCTACCTGCGCGAAATGGAGTCACGCGGACTGGACGCCGCCGATGTTGCGCCGCGCATTCGCCTCTCCCTTTCCGTTGGATCGCCTTTTTTCATTGAGATCGCCAAATTGCGTGCCGCCCGCATGCTCTGGAACCGTATCCAGGAGATCGGGGGTATTCCGGAGGACCGCCGCTCGTGCCACCTGCACGCCCGCACCGGACTCTGGAACAAAACGCGGTTCGACGCCTATACGAGCATGCTGCGGGTCACGAGCGAGGCGTTCTCCGCCGTGCTCGGCGGCTGCGACAGCCTGCACATCGGCGCCTTCGACGAGGTCGTGCGCGAGCCCGACGCGTTTTCCCGCCGCGTCGCGCGCAACATCCATCCCATCCTCAGCGAAGAGTGCGAGCTGACCAAGGTCATCGACCCCGTGGGCGGCTCGTGGGCCGTTGAGAGCCTCACCGATGAGATGGCGCGCAAGGCATGGGAACACTTGCAGGCGATCGAGGCCGCCGGGGGCATGGCTGCCGCCTTGGAAAAGGGTATCCCCCAAGGCTGGGTGAAGGACACCCGCGCCGCCCGTTCGCGCGACTTCCACCGCCGCAAGGACGTCCTCGTCGGCATCAACCAATATCCGGACGCCTCCGCCGCGCTGCCCGCGCCCCGCGTCATCGACTACGCCGCCTTTGCCAAGGACCGGGCGCGTGAGTTCGAGGCCGACAGCGCCCACGCCGAATCCGGGGCTAAGGCCGGTGCCCTCGAAGCCGTGGCGAAGGCGGCCAACTCCGTCGAACGCATCGAGCTCGCCGTCGCCGCCGTCGGCGAGGGGGCGACCCTCCCGGAACTGCACGCCGCCCTGCGCGGCTGCTGCGCCGGTTCCGCGACTGTCGAGGCGATCCCCTTCCGCCGCCTCGCCGAAGACTACGAGGCCCTGCGCCTCGCCGCCCTCGCCGCGGCGGAGACCGAAGCGGGGCGGCCCCGCATCCTCCAGCTCAACATCGGCCCCTCCCGCCGCTACCGCATGCGGGCCGACTGGACGGCTTCGTTTTTCCTTGTCGGCGGCTTCGAGGTGTTGGGCGACGACGATTTTGCAGACACCGCCGCCGCCGTCGCCGCCGTGCGCGCCGCCGCACCGCCCATCGCCGTCATCACCTCCGACGACGAGACCTACGCCGCCGCCGTTACGGAGCTGGCCGCGGCCGTCAAAGAGGCCGCGCCGGACATCATCCTCCTTCTCGCGGGCAACCCCGGCGAGCACGAGGCCGCGTGGCGTGCAGCGGGGGTCGATGACTTCGTCCACGTGCGCGTTAACAATTACGAGGTCAACCGCGGCCTCCTCGCCCGCATCGGCGTCCTTCACGCCGCGCCCCAAGCCTGAACCCGCCATCCGCCTTTCTGCACCGATGAAAAACCTTTCGCAAATCCCTTACCGTGAGTCCGCGCCGCCGCGGGTCGATTACGCGGCGTGGAAGTCGTCCTTCGAAGCCGCCGTCGGCAAGCCGGTCGAGGAAGCCGTATGGGACACCCTCGAGCGCATTCCCGTGCGCCCGCTCTACACGCAAGATGACTACGCCGGCATGGAGCACCTCGAGTACACCGCGGGCGTGCCGCCGTATTTGCGCGGCCCCTACGCCACCATGTATGTCACCCGCCCGTGGACGGTGCGGCAATACGCCGGCTTCTCCACCGCCGAGGAATCCAACGCCTTCTATCGGCGCAACCTCGCCGCCGGTCAGCGCGGGCTCTCCGTCGCCTTCGACCTCGCCACCCACCGCGGCTACGACAGCGACCACGACCGCGTCGTCGGCGATGTCGGCAAGGCGGGTGTCGCCATCGACTCCATCCTCGACATGGAGATCCTCTTCGATCGCATCCCCCTCAACAAGGTGTCCGTCTCCATGACGATGAACGGCGCGGTCATCCCCATACTCGCTTTCTACATCGTCGCCGCCCTCGAACAGGGCGCGAAGATGGAGGAGCTTACGGGGACGATCCAGAACGACATCCTCAAGGAATACATGGTGCGCAACACCTACATCTACCCGCCGGGGCCGAGCATGCGCATCATCGCCGATATCTTCGCCTTCACCTCAAAGCACATGCCGAGGTTCAACTCCATCTCGATATCGGGCTACCACATGCAGGAAGCCGGTGCCACGGCCGACCTCGAGATGGCCTACACCCTCGCCGACGGGCTCGAATACATCCGCGCGGGTATCGCCGCCGGCATCGATATCGATGCCTTTGCCCCGCGCCTCTCCTTCTTCTGGGCGCAGGGGAAAAACCACTTCATGGAAGTGGCGAAGATGCGCGCCGCCCGCGTCCTCTGGGCGAAGATCGTGCAGGGCTTCGATCCCAAGAACCCGAAGTCGCTCGCCCTGCGCACGCACTCGCAGACCAGCGGCTGGTCCCTCACCGAGCAGGATCCCTACAACAACGTCGCGCGCACCTGTATCGAAGCCATGGCGGCTGCCCTCGGCCACACCCAGAGCCTCCATACAAACGCCCTCGACGAAGCCATCGCCCTGCCCACCGACTTCTCCGCCCGCATCGCGCGCAACACCCAGCTCTTTCTCCAGGAGGAGACCGGCCTCTGCCGCATCATCGACCCGTGGGGCGGCAGCTACTACGTCGAGGCCCTCACCGACGCGCTCCTGCGCCGCGGACAGGCCCACCTCGATGAAGTCGAGTCCCTCGGCGGCATGGCCAAGGCCATC
>SKLD01000011.1 GCA_007123395.1 Opitutales bacterium | reverse complement strand
TCGGTGATTTCGCTTCCGCCCTCAGGCGCGTCGAAGAAGCGGAGATCCACTTCGGCACCCTCCGATAGCTCATAGAGCAAAGAGAAGGTGGAGGGCCCCACGTTGCCCGCTTCGGCGCGCAGCACCTCCGCGCCCCGCAGCGGCAAGGCCGCGAAAAAACCCGCAGCGACGACCGCCCCCGTGAAGAAACGTTTGGAAAAGGAATTCATTTTCATGCCTGAATGGGGTTAAAGATCATGGCCGTTCGTCTTCCGGGCCCATTTCCATCCGAATTCCGGTGGATCGGCGGACCGTCCCGGACCGGCCCTCATGGCGAATAATCTCCGCTCCGCCGGTGAGGATGACAACGCGGTGAAGCCCGTTGGCGCGGAGTTTGCGCGCCATTTCCTCGGCCTTGCCATCGTTGTCGTCGATGAGCACGACGAGCGGCCGGGACGCCGCCGGGGCGAGCGTTCCGGAGGCGCTGCGCGGACTTTGCAAAACATTGAGAGGGCTTCCTCTCATCAGCGGCACACCGCGGCCGCGGGCAAACGCGGCCACTTCGTCGTCGACCGCGCCGGCGGGTGCCATCGTTCCCGGTTCGGGCTCTTCCGAATCACGCAGATCGAAGAGCACCGCGCCGGAGAGATCGGCTTCGCTCAACTGCCGGTAAGTCAACCGGGGAAGGGCTTCCGGTCGCATACCGGAAGCGGCGGTATGCGCCCCGCCCTCTTCCATCCACGCCGCGAACCCGCCTTCGAGCCAATACACCGGCCGGCCGAGGCGGGCGGACAAAGCGCCCGCCCCGCTCCGCGCCTCGCCGGTGCCGAATCCATCGTCGAAGAGCACGAGATCCCGCCCGGTCGGAAAAGACCGGGTGGCGAGGAACGAAGCGGGGATATTGATCGCTCCGGGTATCGATCCCTGCTGGTAGCGCTGGGCGTGTCGGACATCGACCACGAGCGGCGGGGAGTCCGCGCCCAACATGGCCTTCAGGGCGGCGGGCGACACCGGGTCGGCGGCAACAACCGGAGCGTTGAGGCCGAGCGACACAAAACACGCCATGGGAACAAACAATGTTGTGCGTAAAAATGCTTTCATGATTTTATTCTGTTTTTCATTTTCGTTATCATGGAACCCATCCCATAACGGGCTCGCGCAACTCGATCAGCACAACGGCCACCGGCGGCACGATAAAGTTCGGACCAAGGAGGTCACCGGTGCCGTCGACTTCAACGCTGCGCCAGAGACCTGTGGACGCATCGAGGAGCCTGATGGCGACGGTGCGGTCGATCCCAAGATCCGCTGCCATGCGGTAAGCCGTGTAATCCAAGGGGAAGCCGCTGTAGCTGAAAACATTCAACCCGGCCTGCAAATCGAGTGCCACTGGCGAGCGTTCGCCGAGATCAAGAACGGCGATTTCCGGAAATTCCACCCATAGGAACCCGCCCGCTTCGAGGGCGAAATTATCTCCCGTGGGCTGCCCTCCGCTCCAGACGGCTTCCTCCGCGACCGGTTGGGGAAGAAAGGCGGAGTAGCGCCGGACCGCCTGCACGGCGGCGAGTGCGTTCCACTCCGCAAGGAGGCTGTGGGCATCACCGTATTGAGCCGCGAGTTCCGCGGTGATCGCGACGGCATTGCTGCGATGGAAGACCGCCTGCAGGGCCGGAAGCGCGGCGATTCGCAAAGCGAACGGCTCACCCGTCCCCTCCTGCCAAAGCACTTGTCCGGCGACAAGCGCGGCGCGTGATTTATTCGCGGGATCGTAGGTAAGGGGAACGCTGCGGCGCGATTCAATATCGAGGAGGTGAAGATTATTCGTCTCGAATGCGAAACTGTCTTCCTCGTAAAGCACCCAGTTCCCTTCGATAAAGGGTCGGGCCTTGTTGCCCACGCCGTCCGTGAGACGCACTTCCCTGCCCTCGTGGAGGTTGTATGCAAAGATTTCCACCTGCCCCTCCCGGTTGTCCTGCCAGACCACCCAGTCGCCGCGGATATCCGGGAAAAACTGTCCAAACAGGTCGTTCGTGAGACGCATGGTCTCCCCTGTCTCCAGATTTTGCACATAAATCTCGCCATTGCCGGGATCGCGCAAGTCGCGCCAAGCGACGCGCCCGGCGTCGACGGCCGGATTCACCTGATCATCCTGTCCAGGATAGACCAAATCGCGCTCACCGGTGACAATGTTGAACGCTTCCAACTGCCACGGCGCGCCGGGCTCATTGATCGAACGCACTTGGTAGACAACCCATGGCCATGACACGGCGGGATTGACCTCATTCCGCCCCGGCGTCTGCGTGATGTCCGTGATGGCGGCAGGGTCCTCAAGGTCGGCCATGCGGATATCCCATGTTCCGTCGGCTCGGCGCGCCTGCCAGACGACATAGCGACCGTCCGTGCGCGGGTTCTCTTGGCTAAGGTTGCCGGAGGTGAGAACAAGCGGCGTGCCTCCCGGCGCATCCATATCGAGCGCATGGATGTGCCATGCGGCACCGTCCACCCGCTGCTGCCAAACCGCCCGCGTGCCGCGCCCGTGCGGGTTGCGCGGGCTGCCCGCGGCGGCCACGAGTGTGCGCTGCTCTCCCGCGAGGTCGCTGATGTTCACGATGTGGGAACGGAAGACGCGGTTCCCGAGCGGGTCGCTCAGCTCCACGAAGACGGTATACCAACCCGGCGACTGCAACCGGCCACCCGCATCGCGACCGTCCCAGTTGAACGTAAAGGTCGTTCCACCGACGTCGGCGAAGGTTTCCGCGAGGACAAGCGAAAGTCCGGAGAAATCAGACCCATATCCCGGATCGACTGTCCACGAATATGTCGAGGCGGTCTCGTTTTCCTCCCAAACGCCGCCGACGCGACCGATGAACGACACGCCTCGCGCGCCCGTTTCCACCCGGTCGATGACGACGGGCGTGGTCAACGGCTCCTCCGCGCGCAAGTATGATTCATCAAGGCGCCAACGATAAAGATCAGCTTCGTCCCTCTCGACGGTGAAGGCCACGGCGGTGTCCCGCGAAGGATGCGTGGGCGCGCCGCTCAGGGTCCACGCCGGTGCTCCGGGTGAGACGACCCATACAGCGGAAACGCCCTCCTCTTCCGGAGGATACGCGCCCATCTCCGGGCGCCCCTGCACGTGCAGAGAAACGGTGCCCGAGAGTCCGTCGAGCACGAGGCTCTCATGAACGGGACGCTCCGCGCTCCACGCGCCGCCACCCAAACGGTAGCGGTAGTGGTCGACTTGGTCTCCCCCGACCGTGATGGTGGCACCCGTTTGTGAGGTTGGCGACGGCGGCACGCCTCCGAGAACGGGGAAAGCCCGCGTTCCCTTGAAGACGGAAACCGTCGCCTCCACCGGCATGGGACTGGCGGCGACCTGCGTTTGCAAGGACACCTCGCCGGAACGGACGGATAGGGTTTCGCCGCGGAGGAAGAGCCCGTCGCTGACGAGATTCACGTCCTCGAATAGCGGACCTTCGGCGGGCAGGGCAAGCGTCGCGGTTTTCGGCTCCTCGATGTTGCCGGCGGCATCCTCGGAATAGTAGGTCAGCAAATACACACCGGGATCGCGCAAAGTAAACGGCAGGGCGGGACGGAAGTCGCCGTCGTCCAGTTTATAAAACATGCTCACAGGGCTCTCGTCCTCAGCCGTGAAAAACATCTGTGTTTCCGGGGTCACGTAAAAGATCCCGTCGGCTTCGTTCACCTCGCCGCTGAAGCGCAGTCGCGTGACGGGAGGAGTGGTATCCACCGGCGGTGGCTCGTAGGTGACCGTGTATTGGTAAGGGCCCAGTTCCACGCGATCAAACACATGCAGGTAGTAGTCGCGCCGGGGCCGACCCGGCGTGTAACGTTCCTCCAGCCATGCGTTGCGCGGGTGCAGGATACGACCGTCATCGCGCACGACCTCGCGCAACACGAGGCGGCCTTCAGTGGGATCGTCGATACGGAAGTACCCCCATCCCTCCACTGTGGCCTCGATGTCGACGAGCATGACGTTTCCGCTCAGCGGGAAAGGGTTCACTTCCTCGATGAGATTCACGGGCAACTCCTGCCCCTCGCTCTCAAAAAGCGTGTCGGGCATGCCGTCTCGGTTTGTGTCCGCGAGAAAATCGAGAATGTTGTCGCGCCCCGGTTCATCGTTGAGGACCTCGCCGGTGATGAAATGGGCGGCGATGGAGGTGATGACAGAGGTTTCCTCGCCCCCCAGCTCAGGCGCGTGCCGGTAGGAGGCCTTGAAATCGGTGAAGATCCCACTCAGTGAGGTGATCATGTCCCATGCTCCCTTGCGCGTGCCGCCCGGCGGAATGTCGCCGAGATCGACGGTGAGGGAGGTTTCGTCGAGCGGTTCGTCCATCACGCGTACCCCGAGGAGGCGGGCGACAAGAAGAAGGCCCTGGATGTTTTCAACAATACGGGGTTGCTGCGAGCTGATGGTCAAACGGTTCGCCGGGCCGTATCCACGGTTGCGCACGAGCACACCGAGGGTAAACGGAACGGGCGACTCGATCTCCGGAGTGAAGGGATCGTTCGCCGTCACGTACTGCGGCTGGAAGTACACAATATCCAATTGGGCGTCGGGAACCACCGTGATTGTCTCGGGCATGACGAGGAGTGCCTCATCCGGCACCGATGTGCCGCGGATATTGGCCGATAGTTCGCAGCTAACAAGGTATTGTTTGCCGCGTGGATCGGTTCCGCCGGCGTCGATCTTGGGAATGATGAACCAGCGCACCACTGCCTTCTTCGTGGGGCCGATGACACCGTTCCCGTCGATACGGTTGATGTTCTCCAAAGTCGGCGGCTGCACGAAAAAGAGAGAGGTGGCGTCATGCTCGGGATCAAGGGGATCCTTGCTGGGATCCATGAAGAACAATCGCGCGGAAAACTCCGTGAGGGGGTCCTCCCCGTCGTTGTTCGTCACTTCGAGAGTGGCTTCAAAGCCGATACGCTCGAGGGCAAGCTCCTGCTCGATCTCGATTTTCACGCGGGCGCACAGGCCCTCGAGGTGCTCTTGGGCGGTGGCGGATGCCGCCACGAGGAGGAGCCCAAGGGCGGCGAATCCGGAGGCACGAAGAAGATGTTGGAATGTTTTCATGACAGGTGGGATTGAGGTCATGGATGGACGAGGGTTTGCTCTTCACTGCTTTCGGCGGCGGGCATTTCGGAGCCAAGGGCGGCGGTTTCCGGAAGCCACGCGCCCCCGCAAAGATCCTGCACTTGAATACCGCCCGCAAAGAAGGCGTTGTCGGCGGTGACTTCAAGGGTATGCACGGTGTGGACACCCTCTTGTTTTTCGACGGAAAGAACCTTGCGGAGCGTGCCGTCGACATGGTGCAGCCAATGCCCCGCTTGTAGTTCCTGCAGGGCAAGCCAGCCTTCATGATCCGTCCAGATCCGGTGCTCGCCGGTTCCGCGCAGGAGTTCGGCCGGGCTGGTTCCGCGAGGCCCGGAGAATTGCAGGTGGTAGAGATTGCCGCTTTCCCGTGTGAGGACGCGCGAAACGGTATCCGTTCCTCCGTAGCGGTCGGTGCGCAAGCGCATACCCTCGCGGACTTCGGCAATCGGAACCGTGTCTCCCGAGGCAAGGGTTACGGGCGTGTCCTCCGTGAAGCAGCCCAGCCCGTAAAAGCCGAAGCCGCCGCCAGGACCACCCGGACCGGCGCGGGCCCTCCGGCTTGGCCCCGGGCTAAAGAAGCTGCCGATGGCGCAGCCAATGACCGAAGCTACTACATTCAAAGGGTTCGCCCATGTGCTGGCGAAGTTGAAGATATCAAAGCCGATGATGACCGCGCCGGCGAGGCCCACAAGCGCGCCACTGAAGGACTCCGCGGCGGCGTTGGCGAGCACCGCGAGACCCATGAGGAAATCCGGATCGAGCGAGCCGGGCAAGAGAAGCGTGGACAGGCACTCCTTGAACCGATCACCATAGGAGGATTGCGGATCGATTCCGGCGATGGAACCGGCCCCGCCGCCACCGCCGCCCGCTGGTCCGAAGTAGCGCACACGGAAGGGAACGTCGACCACCTCCTGCGCTCCCAGTTCGGGCAGGAACGTTATCAGCGGCGTGGCATCGCCGTACGCCGCCTGCGAGCCTTCGATCTCCAGATCGATCATGCGGATGAGACCCTCGTTTTTCACCTGCGCCATAATAATTGTTTCGAATCCCGGTTCGGGATTCGTGAACTCGACGTGCGGTGGTGTGATCACCATGACGGGGAACGGCACACGCGTTTCAAACGTTTGTTCAATGACGATATCGTATCGGTCGGTGAATGGCTTCGGCACCACAGTGAAATTCACCGTGACGAGGCTGCGCGAGAGGATGGTGGACACCATCGCCACCTGGTCGGGGAGAACTTCCACGACACCTGTCTCCGTGGCATGCCCCGCCGCTGAAACCTGCCACGACCATTCGCCTTCCTGCAGGTCTGCGATGAGAACCTCACCCAAAGCATCCGTATTGAACGGTCCTACCTCGGTGCGTGAAGCGGCGTTTCGCAAACGAACACGGGCGTTGGGCACACGATCACCGAACATATTATAGACGGCGAACTGCACCCCGCCGCTGAGGCTGGAAGTCACCTTCGCAAAGAGATTGAGGGTGAAGTCACTCTGCGCGTTTTCGCCGGTGATCTTGAGCGAATCGGAATAGAATCCCAATTCGGTTTCTTCCGGGGGCGCGAAGACCACCGTGAAGGTGCGCGTCCCTCCAACGGGAATATCCGGAAGCGCAATGAGTCCGTCCTCACCGACATCGAGGTTCACGTAAAACCACGGGATTTCGGCGGGAGGATGCATTTTCACATCAACGAGGGGGCGCAACCCTTGGTTGATCACCGTCACCTCCCGGCTGATGATCTGATCGCGGTCAACGCTCACATCGACATAGCCCACCTCGGGACGGGCGACGGTGAGGATAGCCACGGAAGGCCGCAAACGCACCTGCGCGATGAACTCCGCCGCCGCACCTTCGGCACTCGTGACACGCATGACGAGGAGGGGATCGTCCGGCAGGTCGATGTCAGCGGTGACCCGGAAAGCAACCCGCCTTCGTTCCTGCGAACGCAGCTCAGCCAGCGGCGCGCCCGCGAAATCAGCGGTCAGGCCCGATATGGGGATTTCATCCTCGCCGTCGAGGATGAAGGCTTCCGACGTGACGACAAAGTCCCTCAGTGTGAGGTCACCCGGATTGATGAGGGTGAGGCTAATGTCGATCGTGTCGGAACGGGACATGACGATTTCGGCGCGACCCGGCGTGAGGTAGAGCCGCAGATACTGCACTTCCGCCTGGTCGAGTTGATCAAAGACATCGGGATGGGCGGCCCAAATGCGGAGGCGCCCCGAATATCCGGCGGGAGGCGTGTATTCGTAGGAGAAATCCCCGTTTTCATCGGTATGCACCTCCTCGAACCAGAAATGCCCGCGGCTCGCGAATCCGATTTTGAGAGGGACATCGGGGAGCGGATCGTCAGTCGCGCGCGAGATCGCCTGTCCGGTGATGAGAATTGGACCCTCGTCCGAATACAAGGCTCGGTCGGTTTGGGCGATCCCGTAGTAGTCGGTCTGTGTGAGCGTGGAGGTGCGGCTGCCCCGGATGGGCCCGCCGACCTGTTGCCTCGCCGTGGCGTAGGCGTGGTGGATGGGGTCGGCGATGGCTTCGAAGCGCGCGCGGTCAAACGCGCCGAGTGCTTCGGGAATGAGAACCTCGGACAGATTGAGGCTGAGCGCCTCGCCGGGCTCAAGAGTCACGACAGCGTCGCCATTGGCCCTGAGGACAGCACCGGAAGGAACCCCTTGAAAGACCACGCGGTTGACCTCAAAGCCCTCCGGTGTCTGCACGGACAACGCAATATTTCCGGGAGCTTGTCCAAACTCGCGGGCGGCGAGCAAATCGACGGGCGCGTATCCACGGTTCGTGAAGGTGAGGGTGAAGTCACTCAGACCGCCGGCCAGCGGCTGGGTGCCGAGGGCGATGTCCACCGTGGTGTCGGGCCGCACGGTTGCGGGAACCATCGTGGAGGCTTCATAAAGCACCTTGTTGCCCATGGCTGTGTCTTCACGAACGGCGCGAACGAGGAGCAACTGACCCGGACCAGGAACAGACGGAGCTGGAAGAACAATATTCTGGTGCCCGCTCGTCTTCGTCGCAAGCGACCAGTCGACCGTCTCCGCGCCGGTCGCCACGGTCGACGTGTCGGGCAAAGACCGTTCCAATTCGATGAAATCAACGGCAAGCGCGTCGCCGCCCGTCGCCGCGTTGCGCAGCGAAACACGGAAACTGTCGAAAAAGCCGGCGAGCGGTTGGCGCTCCGCGTCGGCACCGTCGGGGTTGACGAGAACGGAGAGCCCGACCGGATGCACGACAACGGTCTTCGGCGCGCTTTCCTGCCCTTCCGCGTTCACCGCGCGCACGCTGTATTCGACGGGGTTGACGCCGATGCCAAGGGAATCGACGAACATAAGCGCGGCCGTGGGCGAAGCCGTGCGCCGCACACCGTTGCGATACACATGAACCCCGACCGCCGCCGCATCGGGTCTCACCCACTGCAGCACAGGCGGATTGCCTTGAATGGCGCGGACGCTGAAGTCCGTCACCGCACCGACAAAGAGTTCGATCTCCACGGTTTCCGTGAAGGCCTCGTTTCCATACGGATCGACGGAGGCGACACGGTAGGCCATGACTCCACGCGGTGGGGAATCCTGCACCGTCGTCGGCTGGGTCACCGTCCGGATCAATGTGTCATTCCGGTAGACACGGTAGCGGTGCGGAACCTCTCCCTCGGATGGAGCGGACCATGAAATCACGACACCGGTGGCCCCCAGCACAGCGGAGAAATTCTCCGGCGGAGGCGGGGGCGTGCGGTCGGACAAGGCGGGCAAAATCCCGGAGGGCAGGCCTTCCGCGCCGCGGCGACTCGCGGTCACGACATAGCTGTAAATACCGTCGGCGGGCGGGAGATCTTCGTGGACTGTGGTCTCGATTCCCGCGACGAGAAGATCGGTGGGGGGCGAGGCGACGTCACCGGCGGCGCGGTAAATGGAGTAGGTTTCCGCGCGCTCGACCGGTTGCCATTGGATCCGGATGACACCGCCGGCAAGCGTCTGCGCGGAGAGACCGATCGGTCGGTCCGGCGGTGTCGGCAGCGCGGTGTTGTAAATCTCCAACTCCCGCCCCGCCATGATCGCCGTGCCTTCGTTGCCGACGGCGTCAGTCACTTGCAGGGTGAAGTTGCCAAGACCGTTTCCGTTTTCCGGCCCGAGCTGCATGGTTCCGGTCCATACCAGCCGGTCGGCGGTCGCGGCGGCGAAGCCCGAAGCCACCGTGAAATTGATTTCGTCACCAACGGGCGGGAAGAATTTCAATACCGGCGCGGTGTCCGGCGCGGGTGGCTTGCTCAGGGTCAGCGTGACCTCGACATCCACGGGGGAAGCCACCTGCACGGGGGCCTCCGGACTGACGGCGATGACGCCGTTTGGTCGCGTGACATCGAAAACGAGGGCCGGACCCGAAGGTGCGCCGCTGAAGCGATTGCCCGCGAGGTCTCGGGCCGTGGCGGTGAACTGCGCCGTGCCGGAACGCGCGGAGAGGTCGCTCACGGGAAATGTCCCGCTGAAGCGCGTGGGCGATTCCTGGGTTAGTGGAATGGCAATGGCATCCGGTGAGCCCTGCGAACGCAGGCTCAGCGTCGGGATGGCTTGCAAAGGCTCACTCGAGGTAAGGGTGATGGCCAACGGGCCCGGCCCGACCGGAGACGAGCGGTCGAAGGCGATGGTCAGCACCGGTGGGGTGCGGTCTTGCGCGAAGACAATCCGTTCCGAAAGCGGTCCGGCGTTGCCCGCCGCATCGTATCCCTGCACGGCGGCGTGGTAGGTGCCATCGGCCACTTGGGAGGTGAGGACGAAAATCATATCGGCCAGCAACGGACTGGCGAACACCGCCGCGGAAGGATCGCTGAAGTCCTCCGTGTGGATAAAGAGCCGGTAGCGCGTGGGTCGGTCCTGCGTGGAAAGGTATTCCCACAGGAAGGTCGTGCCTTGCGCCGGGTCATAAGTGGGAGGCAGGAGAGCCAGCCCGGACGGAGGCCTTGTGTTGAGAACAACGGAAACGCTCGGCGAAGCCGTTTCGCCGACGCTGTCAATCGCCGTCGCGATGAGGAGGTTGCTCCCTTCCAACAAGATCGCATTGGCAAGGAAGAACTGTCCGTTGGGGGCCGTGGTCACCGTGCCGAGGACGGCGCCGCCCCGGCTGATGCGCACAGGCACACCCGGCTCGGCCGTCCCGCTGATGTTGATCTGTGGGGTGTTGACGAGCGTTCCGTCCGTCGGCGAGAGAATGGCCGGGGCGGGCGGCGGCAGCGGTTGCACGACCACATTGAACTCACGCGCGGCGAGATTGCCCGCCGCATCCGCCGCTTCGAGGCGCACGCGGTGCTGGCCCGGTGTCAGCGGCCGGATATCCCATGTTTCCGAAAGACTGTCCGTGGAAGAAACGAAAACGAGTTCCCCATTCACACGGAAGCGCATGTATTGGATCCCCAAATTCGCCGTTGCGGTGGCGGTGATCGCCACGGGACGGTTGAGCACCATGCCCTCCTCAAGGTTGAAGGCAGTGATCGTGGGCCCGTCGGTGACGTAGTCGACAACGAGGGTAACCGTCTCACTGGGCTCACCCGAGAAACTCCGGAACTGCAGGAAGAGATTCTTCTGCCCGCCCTCGGGACTGAGCGGAAAGTCAATGACAAAAGGTGTGTCCGCGTAAAAGACGGAGGTGCCTTCCGTATGCGGCACATCGCTGAAAGCGACATCCGCGAAGGCGGAGTCCTCGCTCACGCGGTAGGACTCGGCGTTGAGGGAAAGCAGCCGCAGGGGAAGCGGGTTCAAGCCCGTGACATGCTGACCGTCGAGCGTGTCGAAGGCGGCCGTGAGCACGGGTTCTCCGGAAAGCGGATCATCGGCCCCGACCGCTCCCGACAGTGTAGCGGCGATGGCGGCGGGATCGTCCGTGCCCCACCAGTTGCCCGCAAGGTTGGCTTCGCCGACGCCCGCGTTGACGGCGTTGTGCGCCGTGTTCGCCTTGATGACCGATACGCTCAGCGTGGCGCTAGCCGTATCCTCAAAACGGATACCTTCGTCATTGAAGGCAAGGAAGCAGTTCTCCGCCGTAAGAACTGCCGTGCCGCGACCGCGTAAACCGGCCCCGCTGTTCCATGCCGCCGCATAGGTGCCGAGGTCCGGACTCCCCGCGTCGACAGTGAGACCGCGGCCATAACGTATCCACACATGCCGCAGGACGGAAGCATCCGCCGGGCCGGAGAGCCACACGCCCTCCCACTCCCCGCGGGCGGGATTGCCCCCCGGAATGTCGGCGGCGGAAGTAAAAACAATGGGATCGAGCGCCGTCCCTTCCGCCACGAGGGTTCCGTCGGCGATTTCCAGCCCCACGCCGGGAGCAAAAAGCAGGCGCGAGCCCGGTGCGAGGGCAAGCGTCGCACCCCCGTCGACAATGAGGTTCTGCGAAAGAATCGCCTCACCTTCGGCGAAGGTGAAGTCGCGCGTCAGAATACCCGCGAGGGGATCACTCCACACGACCGTTTGCACGGACGGGTCGAAGGCACCGAGCCGGTTGAAGGGAACCACGGAAATGTAATACGCTTCGGTGCGCAGCAACCCGCCGAGGATAAATCCCGTCTCATCCGCTTCCAGCTCCGCGATGGGCGCGAGCGGCGAAACATCGCCGTATGGCGTCGTTTCCACATAGACACGGAACCCCTCCAAGCCCAGCGGCGCGCCGCCCGCGAGGTAAAACTCCCAGTCGAGTTCGGCTTCGTGCGTGGTGAGCAGCGTCATCTCCGGGACCAGTCCCGGAGGAAGTTCGCTTTCGATCACAAACGGAACGGCGGTGACCTCGGTCTCCACATTACCGGCCTCGTCAACCGCCGCGACGAAGGTGTGATACGTCGTGTCGAGTTCCAGATCGGCCAGCACGACATGGCGGACGTTCTTCGCAAGGGAGCGAAGGGGCTCAAGGCCCGAAATGGACGTGAAATCCGCTGTTTCGAGATACACGCGGAAGAAGCTGAGGTCGCCGGGCGCGATGTAGTCGGCCCACTCGAAACGCGCGGTGGTGGCCGTCGATTCGACGAAGACAATCTCCGGATGGGGCGGCGGGGTGACGTCCACGACAAAGCTGAACGGCTGCGAAGTATCCATGACGCGGCCAGACGTGTCGCGGGCCTCGCCGATCTCGAGCACATAGGTGCCGCCCTGCCCTTCCCCGAAGGAGACGGGGGGAAGCCGGAAACGGGTGGAGGAAATCCATTCACCGCCCGCACCGAAAGCCGGAGGCTCGGCCACATCTCCGCTCAGCAAAAGCGCCGACGGTGACACGGCGGTATCCATGGCACGGTCAAACTCAACGGTGACCACATAATCGAAATCAGCGGGGATGGCCCCGCCGCGGTTGCCCGTGACACTTTTCACCGTCGGACGGAGCGACCGCTCACTGTATTCCGCGACAAAAGCCATGGCAAAGGGCTCAAGGGTCGTGAAGGTGTGCTCAACGGCGGCATTATTGGAGTAGAACTGTCCGTTCAGGGTCCAGCGTTGGAAAAGGAATTCGCTGTCGCCCGACTCAATCGCGGCGGGTGCCGTGACGGCGAGAACCTCACCGTTGGCGTAGGTGCCGGCCCCCGGAAGCACGGCGATACCCGGAGGATTCGTTTCCACCGTGACCTCGTGGATGGG
>SKLD01000325.1 GCA_007123395.1 Opitutales bacterium | reverse complement strand
TCCACGCCGTGGCGCAGTGTCCTTTATCCGGAACACTGGCTCCCGCCGGACGAGTCGGTTTCTTTCTACGAAGACAAGATCATTCAGGACTTCTCCTACGCGGGATACCGCCGCGGCGAGCAGCCGATCCCCGCCGTCACCGGCCCGGTCTTCGACGTCACCGCCTACGGCGCAGACCCGACGGGCGCGGCCGACAGCACGGCGGCCATCCAGGCGGCGATCGACGCGGCGGCGGCCGCCGGGGGCGGGGTGGTCTACCTGCCCGCCGGTGAGTTCCGGGTGGCACCGCAGGGCCCGGACAACTTTGCTCTGCGTATTGCCGCGTCGCACATCATTCTGCGCGGCGCGGGCACGGCGCAAACCTTCCTCCTCAACACCTCCCACGAGATGCGGAGCAAAGCGGTTATCCGAATCGCTCCGCCCGCGGCTTCCACCGGTCCCGCCGTCAGCCTCACCGCCGATCTTCCCGGCCCTACGCACCGTATCCCATTGGCCACTACATCTCCGTTTTCACCCGGTGATTTTATCCGCATCGAATGGTCCTTCACGGAAGCATGGATTGCCGAGCACAACCAGCAGGATTGGTGGAATGCCGGTGCCCGGCCCGCCGATGCGCGCTATTACCGCGAGGTTCTCGCCGTGAATCCCGCCGAGGGATGGATCGAGGTGGATGTGCCCACGCGTTACACCATGAAGGTGCGCGACAACGCCCGCGTTTCCGTTCAGGAGGGCCTCATCCACGAGGTGGGGGTGGAGCACCTCTCCATCGGCAATCTCCAGCATCCTGGGACGGAGTGGGGGAACACCGACTACACCGATCCCGCCAAGCCGGCTTTCGATGTCCACGCCTCATGGCTCATCCGCATGAGCTTTGTCCGCGACGGTTGGGTCGGTAGCGTGCATAGTTACCAACCAGCGGCTAACACCTCCACCGCGCACATGCTTTCCAACGGAATCTTGCTCCTGAACTGCCTCCGCGTGACGGTGCGCGATGCGCAAATGCGCCGACCCCAGTACGGCGGCGGGGGCGGCAACGGATACATGTACCGCGTGCAGCACAGCAGCGAATGTCTCATAAAGGATTCGGTGGCGGATTTTTCGCGGCACGGCTTTGTTCTTTCCCATGCGGGAACCTCCGGCAATGTCTTCCTGCGTGTCGAAGACCTCGAAACCCAGCGCGCCACCGGTGCCACGGGCAACTATAACACGGGCGGGAGCGGGAGTGATCACCACATGCACTTCAGCCATTCCAACCTTATTGACCGGAGCCATGTGCACAATAGCTTCTTCACCGCCCACCACCGGCGATTTGCGGGCACCACTCCCCATGGCCTCACTTCCGCCCACGGTGTCTTTTGGAATACTTCCGGAAGCGGCACACGGGGCGGGGCCATCGTCCGCAGTGAGCAGGCCCGCTATGGCTACGTCATTGGCACGGGCGGAGAGCGGTTCTCCGTCTCTAATCCCACCGGCGGTAACACGCTCCCGAGGGACCATGTCGAGGGCGTGGGTGCCGGGGATACGCTTGAACCGGCTTCACTTTACGAGGACCAGCTCTCGCGCCGGACCGAGCCCACCGTTACCTACAGCGAGAACGGGGCGACCGGCGGCAGCGCGCCTGTCGATCCCCTCAGCCCCTATGAGCCGGGGGCGACGGTCACGGTCCTCGGTCCCGGCGATCTCGAAAGAACGCATTTCACCTTCGCCGGTTGGAATACGGCGGCGGACGGCAGCGGTGTGACTTATGCGCCCGGAAGCACCTTCACCCTTGCCGGGCGAACAACCCTTCATGCCCAATGGGTCTATCAGATGCAGGTCGACGCCGGCCCCGGCCAGACTGTTTCTTTGGGCGGCGCCCTTCCGTGGACACCCGCCTTGATGGAAGCGGCGGTATGGTTCGATGCGGCCGATGACGACACGCTCACCATCGTCGCAGGCGGAGTCTCCCGGTGGGAGGACAAGAGCGGCAATGAAAACCATGCCGTGCAAGCTACCGGTGCCAACCGCCCCGTCCTGAATGTCGCCGCGCCGGTTGGATTGCCGTCCGTCTCCTTTCGTGCGGATGACCGGCAGTTTCTCTCCGCCGCCGACAGCCCTAGCTTGAATCTCGACGCCAGCGGCGGGGTCAATGTCTTCGCGGTGTTCAACTATCATGGATTTGTCGCCCAAGGCTCGGGCTTGAACGTGGCCTTCTCCAAGGGACACATTCTATTTGTGCAAGCCGCTTACGGTATCCGCATTGGATCCGGCGATGGCCTCGCCTTCAAGGCCGGGACGGAAACACATTTGGATGCGGGCACTGAGTTTCTCGGCCAAAGCATCCTCTTTAGCGGCACGCATGACGACACCGCAGGCCTTTCCCAGTTTCATCTTAATGGTGAACTGCGGGACACCCGTCACCTTGCCATGCCCATCCGCAGCGACAACGCCGATCCCCTTTTCATCGGGCGTGATCCGGCGAATCACCGCTTCTCCGATGTGGACTTTGGTGAAATCGTCGTCGCCGGCGGGGGCTTGTCCGCGCACGACCGTCAGCGCGTCGAGGGCTATCTCGCCCACAAGTGGGACCTCGCGGAAAACCTCCCCGCCGATCATCCCTATCGGGAGAGCGGTCCCCTTGCCGGTATGGCCACCGCCACTGTCCACGGCAGCTTGAGTGACGCCGCCGGCGAGCATTTCACATACCGATGGAGCCTCGGGTCCGGTCCCGTTGGGGTCAGCTTTGGCGACTCCGCTGCCCTTTCCACCACAATTACCTTTACCCGCGCGGGAGACTATGTTCTTCGCCTCACAATCGAAGACGAATTTGGCGCGAGCTTTGATGAGGTCAGTATCACGGTTGTTGAAGAAGGCGACCTCCACCCCTTTGCAATCTGGGCCGGGGATGAGAACGTTACCTTCTTTGACGACACCAACGGCGACGGCACTGCCGCCGGCATGGCATGGCTGCTGGGAGCGGTAAATCCCCTCGCCGATGCCACCTCCCTGCTGCCGGCGGTTTTCGTGAATGAAGAAGCTCTCGAAATTTCCTTTTCCATGCTCAGCGGACAAGCACGCGGGTCGGCATGGCTGGATTTCGAATACAGCACCGACCTCGCTTCATGGATCACCGTTCCCGTCCCCGACGAGAGCGGGGCTCATGCCGGAGTGAACTTCATTGTAGTTCCCGGGGATCCTTTAAACGCCGTGACGGTGACCCTTCCCCTGAGTGACCCCGAGTCCGGCAACAAGGTCTTCTTCCGGCTCACCGGGTATCCCAAGCCCGCACCCTGAACCGGCCCGAATGCTCGCGGCGTATCCGCCGCGATGTTCAACAGGAGACCGCAGACGCTCACCAACGGTGCTTGTTCGCGCGGAGGGCGCGGCGTTCGCGGTGTCCAGGCGCGGACGGGGTGCGGAGCAAGCTCTCGCACCTACTTTCGCGCGCTCGGTCGATGGGAACGCCGTCAGCCGATGACAGCGGCGGAATCCGCCCCGTAGCGACGGAGCCGCGCCTCCGTCGATCCCGTGCCGGAGCGGGTTGGCACGGGAAGCCCGT
>SKLD01000282.1 GCA_007123395.1 Opitutales bacterium | reverse complement strand
TTCGCGGAAGGCGTCCTCGACGTTCAGGAGGCTTTTGTAATGCGCCAGAACCTCCCCCGTGGAGGCTTTTTCTTCGCTTACATTGCTGCGCAGCAGATACCATCCGTCGACTTGCGCGTCGGCTTCGATGACAGCTTCGCGCCGCGCCCACCGCAGCCGGCCGGTTTCGTCGACGTGGTAATCGTAATACTTGTGCGCTTTGATCCGCTGCAGGAGACGGCCCGTCCGCCCATCCCGTGAACCTCGTCATGCGCGGTCGCTGGCACCAAGGCACCACCGTGCAGACCGAGAAATGCCTCAGTCGACCGACCGACATCCCCGGCGCGCGATGATGCCCGGCCGCGGGCGAGAAAAGCGCGCGGAACCTCAAAAAGGGCACCGCGCCCCGGCAAACATGGCGACGCTGGCGCGAGGCAACGACGCCTCCAGCCGCCTGATGAGGTCCGCGCGAGGAAGTGTTCCACGGCTTCGGCGTCGCGGCCGACATGGGTTGGGGCGATGTCCGCGTGTTCCATGAGGTAAATTTTCCAGAGACGTTGGTTGCGGGTGACGCGCGCCGCCGCCGGTAGGCACCCCCCGTTTCTCGCTATCAATCCCCCTGAATCGGCGCGTTCTCCCCGGCGGCGAACGCGGCTCTTCTCATCCTCCGGACGGCGTAAGCGCCTTCACTTCGCCACTTCGTAGGGCTCCGTCAGTTGGCCCAAGCGCATGAGACCGGCACGTTTGGCAAGGCGGAGGAGTTTGAGGAAAATCTGGCCGGTGATGAAAGCGTCGCCGGCGGCGGTGTGGCGGTCGGCCGGGCGTATGCGGAAGAGGCGGGCGAGTCCGTCGAGCGTGTAGTCTTCATTCGTGCGGTCGCGCTCGAGGCAGCCCATATCGGCAAGGCGCAGGGTGAGTTCCATTGTGTCGACACTCATGTTGAGCAGATCGAAGCCGAAGTGTGCCGAAATCGCCGTGTTCAGCATGCCGATGTCGTGCCGGATATGGTGGCCTACAATAACAGCATCGCCAAGGTAATCGAGGAATGCGCGCAGCGCCGGCTCCTCCGGGACGCCGCGCTCAACTGAATATTCCCGGGTGATGCCGTGCAGCGTGACAGACGACGTATTGTGGGCCACAGGCATGAAAACGTCAAAGGTGTCCTCGAGGAGCAGTTCGAAATACATCACGCCGATGGCCCCGATGGAAACAATACGGTCGCGCTTCGGATTGAAGCCGGTGGATTCAGTGTCGAGGACGACAAAGCGGGCGTTTTCCCACCCGAGAGCCTCGTCCCATGTGGGATTGAAGTGCGCCTCGTAGGCTTCATGCACAGGATGTTTCGACATGGGACCGGTTCAGGCGCGAAGGGAGAGATTGTAGCGGTCGGCGAGCAATTCCAAGGCTTCGAGGATGGTGCGGAACGCCGTCTTCAGGAGTGTACGGGTCTCCGGATCAAGATTGTTCGGGCGAATAAAGGCACCGTCGGTTCCTGCCATGAGCCCACGCAAAACGCGGGCATAGTGCGCCACGAGAAAAGCTTCGGAGGCCTCGTCGAGCTTGTCCGCGACCTCCGCGGACTCCGCGCGCAGACGCCGTGCGGCCTCGCGCAACCGCGCGCAGGTGCCCGTGGGCGAGAGAGCGCCACCTTCCATGGCCATCACCCTGCCCACGTCGACTAGGGGGAGGAGGGCGTGCGCTTTGATGGCGAGTTCGTCGCGTTGGATTCCCTGCTCGTCCACAACATACCCTTGGAATATAGTGCGCGGCGGTTGGTTGAGAAGTGAGTTCGATGCCATGTGCCTGAGAAACGCCGGATTGGCACGGATACACTCCTCCACGTGACATCGCAGGCGCAGCGCCAGCGGGCACCGGTATTCCACGGGCCGGAAATCGAATGCATCCCGTGCCGTGTAGACGACTGTCTCCACCGGTGACTCAATGAAGGCCCGGAACTTCGCCTCCATCTCGGAGATCGGAAGGCACCAACCGGGTTGCTGCGCAAGCACCCCCTGTTCGCTTTCCAGAAAGCCGCACTGGCGTGTCGCGGCCCCCGCGCGCCGCGCCAGCTCACGGTAGTAGCGCGCCGTTGCTTCGGCCTCGTCCGGGGCCGAATCCTCGTAAACGAGGGCATGGTAGACCGCCGAACGAATAAGCAATTCATCGCGCCCGCCGCTGCCCATCATGAGCCAGGAAAATCCTGCCACCGGCCGCTCGTAGCCTTCCGCTTCCATAGCATCCCGGCACATTACGATGATCCTCCGCGCCATGCGGCGGTTCAAGACGCCCGTCATCTCCATGAGCCAAGGCAGGGCCGCACGCTCCTCCAGAAACTCGAGAAGCAACGCTTCCATGCGCTCGCGCATTGTGCACAGGGCGGCGAGATCCGGCGCCTCTCCGATGGCCTCGCCGAGCACGGTGGGAAAACGACCGTACTGCAGGAAAAGGTTGCGCTCGTAGACGAGGCCTTGCACCGGGGTATCCAGCGTCCCGTCCTCTGTGACGATGAGAAAGCTTTTCCCTGTGCGCGTGAGCCGCACGAGGAGGTCGCCTGTGGAATCGCCCGGGGCCGCCGTCACAAGGTCGGTCGCCATGACATGCTCAACCTTGGCATCCGGGCACAGCGTGCCCTCCACGAGGCGGTCGCGCATATCGGCGTCGGTCAACTTACCAACCGGCCGTCCCGCATCGTCCACCACAACGACACATGCCACACGCTTGGCCTGGAGACGCCGCGCCACCTCCCGCACAGGGGTCGACTGCGGAACCGTCACGAGCGTGGCGCGCGCGATCTCGTGGGGCTCGCCCACTTCCCACAGCCCGCCCTTGCGCAAAGTGATCGGCACGGGAATGCCGCGGCTGTCGCGCTGTGTCACGGCCTCGTCCCCGCTGTAGGCGGGATTGAGCGTGAAGTAGGCCGCAAGGTAGCGCTTGGCCTTCGGCGTGCGCTCGGCGTGCGCGATAAAATCGTCGCGGTCGATTCCGTAGAGGATCGTGTCCGCATCCGTCTTGGCTGTGTTCAGGTAAGGTCCATCCGAGATGACGCCCTGCAAACCAAGCAGGTCGCCCTCCCCGCGCAGGTCGATAAGGCGGTCGCCCCCGGGCTTCTCGTCAACGATGCGCACCTTTCCCTGCTGGATCACATAGAGGTAGCGGTTGCGCGGCTGGCCCCGCGAGAATACAATCTCCCCGCCCTCGTGAAACTTCACCCGGCCCTTCGCCGCAAGCTCCAGCAGCACCCGCTCTTCGAGAAAGGAAAAAGGCGGATGCTGCTTCAGGAAATCAACAACGCGGATTGCTATGGCCGAGGCTTTCATGTCGGGTTTTCGACCGGACCGCCCATCGGGCGACGATGTTACCGGTTACTATGCTCATGGACCTTACGTCAATTGCGCGACGGGGCGAAGCCTTTTCGCCGGATTTTGCCCTCTTTCCGTTAAGCTGATGGATACGCTGAGCGGGATGGAGGTGCCACGCAGGCGGGGCGATGCCCCCAGTCGGACGGCAAGCCGCTCCCCCATTGCGCGGCAGTCTCAGCATAGAAGCCCAGTTGCCTTTAGC